>NZ_JBFAZA010000007.1:95707-97771 GCF_040681595.1 Amycolatopsis sp. NPDC051716
GCGGCCGCCCGCTCCGCGCTCGTCCCGGTGCCCCCCCCGCCCGCGGGCGCGACCCCGGGGCGTGGCCGGCGCCGCGCGTCCGCGGAGCGCGAAGTCTCCGCGTCCGCACGGCCGGCCCTGCTCATCCGATGCGCACCGAAGCCTTCCGCGCACTCCCCTCCGCTGGCACCGAACGGCCGTCGCCGCCGACACCGGACTCGATCGCCGCCGTCACGATGCGGTTGCGGTCGCCCGACGACAACACTCCGTTGGCCACGAGCTCCTGGGTCACCGCCTTCACGTGCTTCACGAACCGGTCGTGGGACGCGTACTCCGCGTTCTCGTCGATGACGTCGTTGATCGTGCAGCCGTTGCCGGTGTCGATGTTCTCGACCTGGCTGTCGACTCCGCCGATGACCACCGTCTCCCGGGTGTCCGAGGAGGGGCAGGCGTCCGGTGGCGGCGCGGCCGCGACCACCCGGAACGATCCCGCCACCTCGGCCGAGACGTTCCCGGCGACGTCCGTGGCCCGGGCTCGCACGGTGTGCGCCCCCAGCGCGGACACCACGACCGGCGCCGCGTACCGGGTCCACGCCGACTCGTCCACTTTGTACTCGACCGAACCCACTCCGGACTCCGTGTCGGTGGCGGTCACCGTCACCGTCGCCGAACCGACGTAGTTCCAGCCACCGTCCTGGTTCCCGGCGACCTGGAGCGCGACCGAAGGCGCGGTCGTGTCCCCGCCGGCGACCACGGTGAACGACACCGAACCCTCCGCGGACGCGTTGCCGGCGACGTCGCGAGCGCGGTAGCCGACCGTGTGCGAACCGGCCGCGGACACCGGAACCGGTGCCGTGTAAACCGTCCACGCGCCACCGTCCACTTGGTACTCCACCGCTGCGATCCCGGAACCCGCGTCCGAAGCCGTCACCGTGACGATCGCCTTGCCGACGTAGTGGCCGTCGGCGTCCTGGGTGCCGCTCAGGGAGGCCGACACGGCCGGCGCGGTCGTGTCGCTCCTCACCACCGTGAAGTGGGCCATGCCCTCCGGCGACACGTTCCCCGCGACGTCGGTGGCCCGGTAGTGCAGCATGTGCATCCCCGCCGCGGTCACCGCGACCGGCGCGGTGTAGGCGGTCCAGGCGCCGCTGTCGAGCTGGTATTCCACCGACGCCACGCCGGAATCGGCGTCCGTGGCGGTGATCCGGGCCGTCGCGACGTCGAGGTAGCTGCCCGACGAGTCCTGGGTGCCGGTGATCGCCGCGCTGACCGAGGGCGCGGTCGTGTCCCCCGGCCGGGCGACGATCGTGAAGTGCGCCATGCCTTCCGCGGACGTGTTCCCGGCGACGTCGGTCGCCCGGTAGTGCAGCATGTGCGCGCCGACCGCGGACACCACCACCGGCGCGGCATACGTGGTCCACGTGCCGCCGTCGAGCTGGTACTCGACCGAGGCCACGCCGGAGCCCGCGTCGGTGGCCGAAAGCGTGACCGTGGCGGACCCGAGGTAGCTGCCGGCCGGGTCGCGATCCCCCGTCACCGCCGCGGTGACGGCCGGCGGGGTCGTGTCGCCGGTGCCGTCGGACACGACGAACTCCCCCACCATCGCCGTGTGCCCGGGGATGGTGCAGTAGTACCGGTACTTGCCGGGCGTCAGCGTCACGACGGCCTCGTGCCGGCCGTTGGCGGGGTCGAACGGGTTGGCCAGGATGTTCAGCGAGACGTCGTGGTTGTAGCCCGGCGTCGAGGTGTCGAACGTCAGAGTGTGCGACATCCCGGTCGTGTTGCCGGTGGCTTCGCTGTTCTCGAAGACGACGGTGGTCTCACCAGGGAGGGCGCCGGTGGGCGCGGACGCGTATTCGGTGGTGCTGTTGTTCGCGGTCCAGGTCAGCGTCTGGACCGGCGCCGCCGCCGCGGGCGTCGCCAGCCCGAGCACGGCCAGGAAGGCCGTCAGCAGCAGGGCGGTCAGTCGTGGGGACATCGCGGGGAACCCTTCCTGAAGTGGGGGTCGTGAGTGGTGAGGCGGGTTAGAACCCGCCTCACCACTCACGAGGGTTCACCAGGAGCCGTCGGGGTTGACGGCGTGGT
>NZ_JBFAZA010000007.1:97781-156885 GCF_040681595.1 Amycolatopsis sp. NPDC051716
GTGTGCGGCCTCCGCCTGGCCCCCCACACCCCCCCCCCCCCCCGCACACCGCCGCGGCGGAGTTACAGCTGCCGCACCCGGATGTTGCGGAACTCGATCAGGTCGTTGTCGCTGTGGTTCTGCAGCCCGATGAACCCGCTGACGAACTGCCGCAGGTCGGTCGGCGGGTCACCCGCGCGCGACGACTGCCGGCCCGGCGTGTTGTCGAACTCGTTGATCACCACGCCGTTGCGGATCATCGTGTAGTGCTGCCCGACGACCTTGATCTCGTACTCGTTCCACGTGCCCTTCGGCCGGGCGCCCGCCTGGTCGAGCGGGCGCGGGTCGAAGTTGTAGACCGACCCGGTCTTCTGCGGCTCGCCGGAGTCGCCGTCGTAGATCTGGATCTCGTGACCGCAGTAGATCGCGACCCACGCCTGCGAGTCCCGCGCCGACCCGACCGTGCCGCAGCTGCCCGGCGGCCGCTGGGCCAGCGGTGTCCGCGGATCAGGGAACCGGACGAAGACGCCGCTGTTGGCCCGGTTCGGGTCCGGGGCGATGTCCTTGAACTGCACCTTCACCGAGAAGTCGCCGAACTGCCGCTGGGCGTACCAGAGCATGCCCAGGCCGCCGGCCGAGCGGATCGACCCGTCCGGCTGGAGGGTGAACTGCCCGGAAGGCGCCTGTTCCCAGCCGCGCAGCGACTCCGCCGTGCCGTCGAAGAGCGCGTCGTAGCCCGTGGTGCCCGGCTTCCCGATCGGCGACGCCTCGGCCGCCGCGTTCAGCTCGGCCACCTCGGCGTCGTTGAGCACCCCGAGGTCGGAGAGCGTCTCGGTGGCCTGCTCGACGTGGTTGACGAACGCCGCGTGCGTGCTCCACGTGCTCTCGTCGTCGATGAAGTCGTCCACCGTGCAGCCACCGCCGGCGTTGCGGTTGACCACCTTCGTGAGGGTGTCGCCCAAGGTCACCACCGGGCTCGGGTCGGCCACCGCGCAGCCGACGTTCACCGACGTCCGGGTCGTCACCGTCTCACCGTTCGCATAGGTCACCGTGAGCTTGGCGGTGAAGAGGCCGGTGCGCGGGTAGGTGTGCCGCGGGTCGGCCTGGGTGGACACCGAGCCGTCGCCGAACTCCCAGCGGTAGGACACCCCGCCGGACTTCGACCCGGTGAACGCGGCCGTGAGCGCCTTGTTCTGCACCATCGTCGACGTCGCCGCCGGCGCGGGCGTCGGCGCGCCGCCGGTGTAGCTGATCTTCAGCAGCTTCTGGTTGGCGTCCAGGGAGAAGAAGCCGTTGCCGTAGTCGAGCACGTACAGCGCACCGTCCGGCCCGAACTTGGCGTCCATCCAGCTCTGCACCCGGGTGTCCCCCGCGCCGCCCGGGATGATCTGGCGGAACGTCTCGGCGAACACCGGCGGCTGGTGCGTCGGCACGCCGGCCGGGTCGACGGTCACCGCGACCCGGTTCTGCGCGTTGGACTCGTCGCCGATGAACCACTTGTTGTCCCAGTACTCCGGCCACGCGACGCCGCTGTTCGTGTCGACCAGCGAGCGGTGGTACGTCGGCCCGGACATGATCGCCTGGCCGCCACCGCGCAGGTACGGCTGGGTGTAGGTCGCGTCCGCCGCGTTGTAGGTCGGGATGGAGCTGCCCGGCCGCTTCGGGAACACCGGCCCGCCGCCGTCCGGCGAGTACCAGATCATGTTGTCCTTGATCGGCGGCAGGTTCACCAGGCCGGTGTTGCGCGGCGAGGTGTTGACCGGGTTGTCGCAGTCGTACCAGCCGGTCAGTTCCGCGGCGTTCGTGCTGCTGCGGTCGCGGTAGGGCTGCCGGTTGCCCATGCAGTACGGCCAGCCGTGGTTGCCCGCTTCGGTGATGACGGTCGCGGTCTCGTACTTCGCCGGCCCGAGCTCGGGACTCGGCGACGGCGCGTCCGGACCGACCCAGCCCGCGGTCATCCAGTTGTGCACCGGGTCGATCTGCAGCCGCGAGATGTTCCGGACGCCCATCACGTAGATCTCCGGGCGCGTCTTGTCCGCCGGCCCGTTCGGGAACAGGTTGCCCTGCGGGATCGTGTACGTCCCGTTCGCCTCCGGGTGGATGCGCAGGATCTTGCCGTCCAGGTCGTTCGTGTTGCCCGCGGTGCGGCGCGCGTCCTGGAACGAGATGCCCTGGTAGTCGAGCGTCCAGTTGTTGCCCGAGTAGCCGTTCGAGCCGCCCGAGGAGTTGTTGTCCCCGGACCCGACGTAGAGGTTCCCGTCCTTGTCGAACGCCATGCCGCCACCCGCGTGGCAGCAGCTGTGGATCTGCACGTCCCAGGACAGCAGGTCCTTGCGGGTCGCCTGATCGATCGTCTGTTTCACCGGGTCGTAGGTGAAGCGCGAGACGGTGCGCTTGCCGATCCGCTTGTCGCGGTCGATCGACTCGTGCGGCATCCAGTAGGCGTAGAACCAGCCGTTCTCGGTGAACTTCGGGTCCAGGGTGATCCCGAGCAGGCCCTCTTCGTTCTTGACGAGCTCGTCACCGCTGCCCCGGTTGCCCATCACGCGCAACGTCGTGAGCAGCTTCGGCTTCTTGGTGACCGGGTCCCACTGGTGGATCGTGCCGCAGCCGAGGCCGACGTTCGGGTCGTCCCAGCTGACCACCGGCCCGGTCGGGCAGGCCGCCTTGCCGATGTAGAACACCTTGCCGTCCGGGGCGATGGTCAGCCCGTGCGGCTCGCCGATCTGGTCGAGCTGCCCGGCCGCGTTCTTCCCGGTCAGCCGTTCGATCTTGTAGTTGGCGGCGATGCCGGCCTGGCAGTCGCCGCGCACCATGCCGGTGGTCCAGCGCAGGGCGCCGAGCAGGTGGTCGCGGAACTGCCCTTCGCCGTAGGAGGCCTCGGTGCGGCCCATCCCGGTGTAGAAGGATCGGCCGCCGTCATAGTCGCGGCACCAGGAGATCGGGTGGAACGGACCGTTCGCGCCGACGCCGGGCTGGTAGCCCTTTTCCTCGACCTGGGCGACGGTGTGGACGGTGCCGACCGGGTTGGTTTCCCAGTTGAGCCAGCGGTCGGTGCGGGTCCAGTTCTGCGGCAGCCCGGCGGTGGCCGGGTGGTGGGCGTCGAGGACGTCGACGACGGCCTGCTGCGGGGCCGGCTCGGGCGGCGGCGGGGTCGTCGAGGTGTCCTTGAACAGCTTGAGGTCCGCGAGCTGGATGATCGGCTCACCGGCGTTGGCGGTGATGTTCAGCCGGTAGTTCGGGTAGACCGTGGTGTTGGCGAAGGTGAACGTCCGGGTCTGGAACGGGTCGGTGAACGTCTCGTTCGTCCGCGTGTCCAGGTCGGTCCACGTGGCGCCGTCCGCGGAACCCTGCAGGGTCCAGCTCTTCGGGTTGCGGCCGGGGAAGTCGTTCGCCGACACCAGCGCGTAGCTGCTGACGGCCACCGGCGTCGCCATCTTGTAGGCGGCCCACCCGGTCGTCGCGAATGTCAGCCACTTGGTGTTCTCGTTGTTGTCGGCCAGTTTCTCCTTGGTTTCGTTCGGCGGGTTCTCCCCGCTCGCGGTCACCGCCGCCACTGCTTCCGGTGTCGGCCGCGCGCCGACCGGGCGGGCCCCGATCAGGCCGGTGAACCACTGCGACGAGTCCTGCGCGCGGGCGGCGTCGGAGATGCCGAGGAACCCGCCGCCCGCCTTCATGTAGGCCTGCAGCGCACTTTCCTGGTCACGGCTGAGCGTCACGCCCTGCGCGGACAGGAAGACCACCCCGCGGTAGCGGGCCAGGTTGGCCGCGCTGAACACGGCGGGATCCGAGGACGCCGTCACCGTGATGCCGTTGTCGCCACCCAGCCGCGCGATCGCGTCCGCCGCGCGGAGCACCGGGTCCTTCTGGCCGGCCGCCGCGCCGTGGAAGACCAGCACGTTCACCGGCACGTTCACCGCGGCGGGCGCGGCCTGGGCCACCGGCATCGCCATCAGCGGAGCTCCGGCCGCCAGGACCGAGCCGATGGCGAGCACGACCGCGCCGCGCCTGCCGAACCATCGTCGTTTCATAGCTCCCCTCCTGCGTGCGTGCGGGCATCGGGGTTCATGTCGTGCCCCGAATGGTCGTGCTGCTTGAACCGGTCGATGGCGTCCTGGGCCCCGTCGGGCAGGCTGCCGTCGGCGTTGCGGACCAGGAACAGGCCCACCATCCCGCCGTCGGAGTGGGTCTGGACGTGGCAGTGGTACATCCACGCCCCCGGCCCGGCGCCTTCGCCGGCGAGCACCTGGAAGCCGAAGGAGCTGCCCGGGTCGAGATTCTTGTTGTCGACGATGGCAGCGTTGTCATTCGCGCTGCCGAGCATCCCGGTGCGGGTGTCGGCCCACCGGTGCCCGTGCAGGTGGAACGTGTGCGGCAGGCTGCCGTACCCGATGCAGACCCATTCGACGCGCTCGCCGAGGCGCGCCTCGAAGATCGGCGTGTCGGGCGCCATCGCGTGGTTGATCATCATCTCGTTGAACACGACGGTGTACTGCTTGCTCGGCAGCAGGTCGCCGCGCTTGCGGACGATCAGCCCGCCGTAGAGCCCGCGCGCGAGGCCCGCGGTGCCGTGGTCGGTGCCCATCGCGTGGTCGTGGTAGTGCCAGTACCCGGCGCTGCCCGGCATCCAGAACCCGCCGCCGGCGTCGTAGCGGGTCCGCGTCCGCCAGGTGTAGGTCCGCGTTTCGCGGGGCTTGTTGAACGACGCGTTGAGCGGGGCGCCGTCCGACGCGGTGTCGTAGGTGACGCCGTGCGGGTGGATCGACAGCCGCTGGTCGGTCCGGTTGATCAGTTCGATCTCGAGGGTGTCCCCCTCGTAGACCTCCAGCAGCGGTCCCGGGATCGTGGCCTTGCCCGGCTCGAGGCCGTAGCCGTAGAGGCCGCCGGGCAAGGCTTCGGCGTAGATCGTGATCTGACGGGTCAGGCCCGCGGCCGACGCCGTCCCGGCCATCCCGACGGCGGGCGCGAGCACGCCCGCGGCGGTTCCGGCCAGCATCGACCGACGTGACACTCGCATGTGGATTCCCCCGGGGTCAGAAGCGCACGGTGCGGAGGTACTCGAACCCGACCTTCGCGGTGTTCAGCGGATCGGCGGGCTGGTCGTGCTCGACGATGTATTCGCCGATGGTGTGGCAGGACGCGGCGAAGATGCGCGGGAAATTGATGACACCCGCGCCGGGGTCGACCATCTGCCCGTCCGCGGTCCGGTCCTTCACGTGGTACTGCGTGACGCGCGGGTAGTTGCGCCGGAACAGCTCGACCGGGTCCGCGCCGCCGTTCACCGCCCAGAACAGATCGATTTCCAGGTGCACGAGCCGCTTGTCCGTCTTCGCGGTGAGCACGTCGTAGGGCACGACGCCGCCGATCGGGGCGAACTCGTGGTCGTGGTTGTGGTAGCCGAGCTTCAGCCCGGCCTTCTTGACGGCGACCGCGGCGGTGTTCATGCGGCCGGCGAAGGCCTCCCACTCGGCGATGGTGCCGAAATTCGCGTACGGCACCACGATGGAGCGGTTGCCGAGGACCTCGGCGTCGGCGATCGCCTGGTTCAGGTCGCCGTCGATGCCGACGTGCGTCGAGGAGGCCTTGAGGTGGCACCGGTCGAGGATGGCGCGGAACTCGGTCGCGCTGCGGCCGTACGTCCCCGCCAGCTCGACCTTCCGGTAGCCGATGTCGGCCAGCGCGGAGAGCGTGCCTTCCGGGTCGTTCTGCAGCAGCGACCGCAGGGAGTAGAGCTGGATGCTGATCTTCTCGAGCGGGATCCGGTGCCGGGCCGGGGACGCGCTCGCGGTTCCGGGCAACGCGATGGCCGCCGCCCCCACCGTGAGGGCCGCTGTCGCCACGTTCAGAAACGTTCGTCGGGAGTGCTGCTCAGCTTCGGGACCGCACATGGAACTCCCTCATCTCTGGTTGCTGAAAGCCGCGTCGAAAGCCGCCGACGGCTGGTCGAACAGGTGCTCGCGCAGGTACTTCACCGCCTCCGCCGCGCCGCGGAGCCGGTCCATCCCGGCGTCCTCCCACTCCACCGAGATCGGGCCGGAGTAGCCGATCGAGTTCAGCGCCCGGAAGCAGTCCTCCCACGGGACGTCGCCGTGGCCGACGGACACGAAGTCCCAGCCCCGGCGCGGATCGGCCCAGGCCAGGTGCGAGCCGAGCCGGCCGTTGCGGCCGTCGAAGCGCTTGCGGGTGTCCTTGCAGTCGACGTGGTAGATCCGGTCGGCGAAGTCGAGGATGAACCCGACCGGGTCGAGGTCCTGCCAGACGAAGTGCGACGGGTCCCAGTTCAGGCCGAACGCCGGCCGGTGGTCGACGGCTTCCAGCGCGCGCTTGGTCGTCCAGTAGTCGTAGGCGATCTCCGAGGGGTGCACCTCGTGCGCGAACCGGACGCCCACCTCGTCGAAGACGTCCAGGATCGGGTGCCACCGGCGGGCGAAGTCCGCGTAACCGTCATCGATGTCATCGCGCGTGACCGGCGGGAACATCGCGACGTACTTCCAGGTCTTCGACCCGGTGAAGCCGATGACGGTGTCGACGCCGAGCTTCGCCGCCGCCCGCGCGGTGTCGGCCATCTCGGCCGCCGCGCGCTGCCGGACGCCCTCGGGTTCGCCGTCGCCCCAGATGCGCGAAGGCAGGATCGCCTGGTGCCGGTGGTCGATCGGGTCGTCGCAGACGGCCTGCCCGACGAGGTGGTTCGAGATCGCCCACACCTTGAGCCCGTGCTCGGCGAGCAGCCGCAGCCGCCCCGGCACGTAGTCCTCTTCGGACAGTGCCCGGTCCACCTCGAAGTGGTCGCCCGAGCAGGCGATCTCCAGCCCGTCGTAGCCCCACTCCGAGGCGAGCTTGCAGACCTCGGTGAACGGCAGATCGGCCCACTGGCCGGTGAACAACGTGACGGGACGGCTCATTTCTCCTCCACCGACGTCCAGTTCGCTTCTTCGGCAGCACTCTTCTCGACGGCGGCCAGCACCCGCTGGACGCGCAGGCCGTCGTCGAAACCCGGCTCGGGGTCGGTGCCCGCGCCGATGGCGTCCAGGAGGTCGGCGACCTCGTGGGTGAACGTGTGCTCGTAGCCGAGGAGGTGCCCCGGCGGCCACCACACACCGACGTACGGGTGCTGCGGTTCGGTGACGAGGATCCGGCGGAACCCGGCCTCGGTCCCGGTGCCCTCGTACCACTGGAGTTCGTTCATCGCCTCGAAGTCGAACGCCAGGCTCGCCTTCGACCCGTTGACCTCCAGCCGCATCGCGTTCTTGCGGCCGAGCGCGAACCGCGTCGCTTCGAAACTCGCCACGGCTCCCCCGGAAAGCCGTGCCAAGAACAACGCCGTGTCGTCGACGGTCACGTCGTCCGTGCCGCCGCTCTCGGCCGGCCGCTGCTTGACGAAGGTGTTCGTCAAGGCGGAGACGCCGGTGATCACCTCCCCGGTGACGAACTGGGCGGCGTCGACGATGTGCGCGCCCAGGTCGCCCAGCGCGCCCGACCCGGCGGATTCCTTGCGGAGCCGCCAGGTCATCGGCGCTGCCGGATCGGACAGCCAGTCCTGCAGGTACACCGACCGCACGTGCCGGATCTCCCCGAGCGCCCCGCTCGCGACCAGGTTCCGGGCGTGCGCGAGCGCGGGCACCCGGCGGTAGTTGAACGCGACCATGGCTCGCACCCCACGGTCCCGCGCCCGCCGCGCCGCCTCGGCCATCGCCTCGGCCTCGGCGACCGAGTTGGCCAGGGGTTTCTCGCACAGCACGTGCTTCCCGGCCGCCAGCGCGGCGATCGCGATCTCCGCGTGGCTGTCGCCCGGCGTGCAGACGTCGACCAGGCCGACGTCGTCCCGGGCGACCAGCTTCCGCCAGTCGGTCTCGACGTCTTCCCAGCCGTACCGCTCCGCCGCCGCCTTGGCCCGGGTCTCGTCGCGGCCGCCGAGCACGGCGAGCCGCGGCACCAGCGGTGGGTCGAAGAACCGGTGGACGCTGCGCCAGGCGTGCGAATGCACCGCACCCATGAACGCGTGGCCCACCATGCCGATCCCGATCGTTTCCCGTGCCGGGCTCATACCCCTCCTCTGGTCTGGTGAAGATGTCCGGTCAGGAATCGAAGCCGACGTCGAGGTACTGGTCGACGTTCTCCTTGGTCACGACCGCAGAGTAGGTGGTGATCTCGGCGGGGATGTCGTGCTCGGCCAGGTCGCCGATGCCCTTGCCCTGCCCGAGCAGCCGGGCGAGCGCGACCGCCGTGGAGGCCATCGACGGGCTGTAGAGCACGGTCGCCTTGATCGGCGACGAGTCGGCCTTGATCAGGTTCATCATGTTCTTCGAACCGGCGCCGCCGACCATGATGAACTCCTTGCGGCCCGCGGTGTCGATCGCCGCGTTGACGCCGATGCCCTGGTCGTCGTCGTGGTTCCACAGGGCGTCCAGCTTGGGCGCGCCCTGGAGCAGGTTCGCGGTCTGCTGCTCCCCCGACTCCGAGGTGAACTGGGCCGACACCCGCGGGCCCACGCTGAACCCGGCGCGTCCGAGCGCGTCCTTGAAGCCCTTGCTGCGTTCCTGGGTCAGCGGCAGCGAGTCGATCCCGGCGACCTCGCCGATGATCGGGTTCGCCACGTTCTTCTTCTTGAGCTCGGCGGCGATGTAGTTGCCCGCGTTGACGCCCATCCGGTAGTTGTCGCCGCCGATCCACGTTCTATACGCCAGCGGCGTGTCGAAGACGCGGTCGAGGTTGATCACCGGGATGCCGGCGTCCATCGCCTGCTGGCCGGCCGCGGTGAGCGCCTTGCCGTCGAAGGGCAGGATCACCAGCACGTCGACCTTGGCGTTGATCAGCGTCTCCACCTGGGAGATCTGCTGGTTGACGTCGTTGGTGCCCTCGGTCGCGTTGAACTTCACCTCGCTGAACTTCTGCGCCTGCGCCTTGGCGTTCTTGGTGATCGCCGCGATCCAGCCGTGGTCGGCGGCGGGCGCGGAGAAGCCGATGGTGATCGGCTTGCCCGGCTGGGCGTTGTTGCCCGCGTTGGCGACCGGCGCGTTCGACGCCGAGTTCGCCGGTGTGTTGCCCGTGCAGCCGGCCAGCAGCGCGCCGGCGCCGACGGCGGCCCCGCCCAGCAGGAATCCCCGGCGGCCGAGGAAGGGGTGTTCGGCCATGGTGAACCTCCATCGGTGGTGAACTAACTCCCGGTCCTGGCTTTCCTGGCCCGGAACTGCAAGAGCACGGCGAGCACGATGATCACGCCCTTGGCGATGTTCTGGATGTCGGTGTCCAGGTTGTTGAGCGTGAAGATGTTCGACAGCACCGTGAAGATCAGCACGCCGACGAGGGTGCCGATGAGCGAGCCGCGGCCGCCGGTCAGCAGCGTGCCGCCGATGACCACCGCCGCGATCGCGTCGAGCTCGTAGAACATGCCGTTGGTCGACGCGCCCGCCGTCGTCCGCGCGACGACCATGAGCGCGGCGACCCCGCAGCACAGCCCGGCCACGCCGTAGACGAGCGCGAGGTGACGCTTGACGTTGATGCCGGCCAGCCGCGACGCCTCGATGTTGCCGCCGACCGCGTACGTCCGGCGGCCGAAGGTGGTGCGGTTGAGCACGACCCAGCCGACCGCGAACACGAGCGCGAAGATCCAGATCAGCGCCGGGACGCCGAGGAAGGCGCCGCGGAAGAAGCCGAGGAAGTCCTGGTCGGCGACCACCTGCGTGCGGCGGCCGCTGAGCCGCTCGGCGAGCCCGCGTGCCGAGACGTACATCGCGAGCGTCGCGATGAACGGCACGACCTTGCCGTACGAGACGAGCACGCCGTTGACCAGCCCGCAGCCGAGGCCGACCGCCAGTCCACAAAGGACCATGACCCACGGCCCGTAGGACTGCGTGGCCAGCGTCGTCAGCCAGACGCTGGACAGCGCGACGATCGAGCCGACGGACAGGTCGATGCCGCCGCTGATGATCACGAACGTCATCCCGACGCTGACCACGCCGATCGCCGCGGCCAGCCGCAGGATCGTCGATATGTTGCTTTCGGTGAAGAACAGCTCGGGCCGGGTGACCTGGCCGACCAGGCACAGGACGACGAGCACGCCGGCCAGGCCGAGCAGCCGCGGATCGGCGGTGACGGAGAACCGCCGCTTCCGTTCGGCGGGCAGCGCTTCCTGGGGCGGTGCTTGGGTCTCGGTCATGCCGCGCTCCCCTCGAGAATCACGTCGAGCACCTCGGCCTCGGTCAGCCCGGCCGAGCGCCGGTCGGCGAGGACACGGCCCTCGCGCAGCACCAGCACCCGGTCGGACAGCCCGAGCACCTCGGGGATCTCACTGGACACGAGCACGATCGCGACCCCAGTCGCGGCCAGCTCGTCGATCAGCCGGTAGAGCTCGGCGCGGGCGCCGACGTCGACCCCGCGCGTCGGCTCGTCGAGCAGCAGCACCCGGCACCCGCGCACCAGCCACCGCGCGAGCACCGCCTTCTGCTGGTTGCCGCCGGACAGCGTGCGGACGATCCGCCGCGGGTCGGCGGGCCGCAGGTCGAGGCGGCGCAGGCTCGCGCCGGCGTCGTCCAGTTCCCGGCCGCGCTCGGTGAACCCGAGCTTCGCGTAGCGGCCGAGGCTGGCCAACGTCACGTTGTGCACCACCGGCAGGTCCAGCAGCAGGCCCTGGCTCTTGCGTTCCTCGGGTGCGAGGCCGACGCCCGCCTTGACCGCCGCCCGGACGCCGGGGCCGAGCGGTTTTCCCTGCACCGTCACGGTTCCGCGGTCGGCCTTGCGGGCGCCGAAGATCGTCTCGAGCAGCTCGCTGCGCCCGGAGCCGACCAGGCCGGCGATGCCGACGACCTCGCCGGCGTGGACGGTGAAGCTCACGTCTTCGAACTCGCCTTGCCGGGACAGGTGCTCGACTTCGAGGGCGGTCTCCGGCCGGGCGTGGCCGTCGTGCCGCGGCCCGAAGACCGTCTCCACCTTGCGCCCGGCCATCAGCGCGACCAGGTCGGCGGTCGGCGTCGCGGCGGCGTCGAGTCCGGTGCCGACGGTCCGGCCGTCCTTGAGCACGGTCACCCGGTGCCCGATCCGGCGCAGCTCTTCGAGCCGGTGCGAGATGTACACGACCGCGACGCCGTCGGCGGTCAGCTCGCCGACGATCCGGAAGAGGTTGTCGACCTCCTCGCCGGCCAGCGCGGCGGTGGGTTCGTCCATCACGAGCAGCCGGGCGTCGTGGGCCAGCGCGCGGGCCATCGACACGAGCTGCTGCCCGGCGGCCGACAGCTTGCCGACCTCGGTCGAGGGCCGGATGTCCGGGTGCCCGAGCCGGGCCATCAGGCGGGCGGCCTCGGCCCGGGCCTGGGAGATCCGCGTGAACCCGAAGCGGGCGCGTTCGTGGCCGAGGAAGATGTTGTCCGCCACCGAAAGCCCGGGCACCAGGTCGAGCTCCTGGTACATGGTGGCGATGCCCAGGCGCAGGGCGTCGACCGGCGAAGCGAGTTCGACGCGCTCGCCGGCCCAGGTGAGCTCGCCGGAGTCCGGCCGGTGCGCGCCGGAGAGGACCTTGATCAGCGTCGACTTCCCCGCGCCGTTCTGGCCGAGCAGGCAGTGCACCTCGCCGGGTTCGACGTCGAGGTCGACGCCGTCGAGGGCGCGCACCCCGGGAAAGCTCTTCACGATCCCCCGGACGGAAAGCAGGGTCATACCGTGGCCTCCTCGGCGAGCGTCGGGTCGGCGAACAGCCGCTCGGCCGCCAGGTGCGCGGCGCCCCGCAACGGGGCCCGCAGGCCGAGCCCGGACGCCACCACCCGGGCCTGGCCGAGCGGCCGGGCGGCGAGCTCGACGCGGACCGGTTCGACCAGCCACTCGCCCAGTTCCGCGAAGTAGCCGCCGAGCACGACGACGTCCGGGTCGAGCACGTCGACCACGGTGGACAGGGCGATGCCGAGGGCGACGCCGAGTTCGTGGACCGCCGTCACCGCGCGCTGGTCACCGAGCCGGATGCGGTCCTTGAGCAGGGCGACGCGGCCTTCGACGCCGGGAGCCGGATCGTGCAGCGGGTCGCCGGGGGCGGCGGCCGCGCGCAGCAGCGCGGCCAGGTTCGCCTTGGTCTCCAGGCAGCCCGTCCGGCCGCAGGAACACCGCTCGCCGGACGGGTCGACGGCGATGTGCCCGACCTCGCCGGCGAAGCCGCGCGCGCCGCGCAGGATCGTGCCGCCGGAGACGAACCCGCCACCGACGGCCGTGCCGCCGCCGAGGTAGAAGAGCTCGGTCGCGGTGCCCTCGGCCGATTCGGCGAGCGCGCCGAGGTTGGCGTCGTTGTCCACCGCGATGGCGGCGGCCGGAACGCCCAGCCGGGCCGCCATGAGGCCGGCGATTTCCGCGTCCCGCCAGCGCAGCGCCGGGGCGAACCGCAGCACGGCGGCGGCCGAGTCGACCAGCCCGGGCACCGAGATCGCGACCCCGACCGGTGGACCGGGCAGCACGCCGCGGGCCAGGCGGGCGAGTTCGTCCAGCCCGGCGGGCAGCCCGAGGGCGGCGACGTCGACGGGCTGCGCCCGTTCGGCCAGGACCCGGCCGGAGAGGTCGGTGACCAGTGCCGACAGCCGGTCGGCTTCGATGGCCAGCGCCAGCGCGTACGCGTCTTCACCGTGCAGTTCGACCAGCCGGCTCGGCCGCCCGTTGCCGGGGAGGACCCCGGCGGGCCGGACCAGGCCGCGTTCGGCGAGTTCGGTGAGCAGGCCGGGCACCGCGGACTTCGCGAGCCCGCAGCGGGCCGCCAGCTGGGTGCGCGAGAGCGGGCCGGTGCGCAGCGCCCGCAGGACCGCGGCCAGGTTCGCCGTACGTGGGCTCGCCGAGCCGGCTCGCCTCGTTTCGGTGACGGCCACGGTGCCCCCATCTTGCGCTGGCTACTGAACGCACTTTGTCGCTCAGGCAGCGAAAGTAGGGTGACTCCCATCACTCGTCAAGGTGATACCGGCGCGTTTAGTCGGGTTTTCACCCGGATAGACGTGCGAAACCGGACAGACTTTCGAAGAATCGATGCAAAAGTCTGTCGTGTTTCGACGTTACACAGTGGACGCGTTCAGCGACGCGGAGTGAGCCCTCGCCTCTCCCCTGCCCTGTAGCGAGCGTCGCGAATGACTCATTCGGGACGTTGAAGGTCCCGAATGAGTCATTCGCGACCTTTGGGAGACGTGCACCCGGGGCGGGTCAGCTGCTGAGCGTGAAGGCCCGGTCCGTGGCCGACCACGCGGCCCCGATCACGCCCGCCGTCTCCCCCAGCTCGGACAGCACGATCGGGAGGTTCCCGGTGGCCAGCGGCAGGGAGCGGCGGTACACCGCGCTGCGGACCTCGGCGAGCAGCTGGTGCCCGAGCTGAGCCACGCCGCCGCCGATCACCACCATGCCCGGGTTGATGAAGCAGACCAGCGAGGCGATGACCTGGCCGAGCCGCCGTCCGCCGTCGCGGATGAGGTTGACCGCGCCGGAGTCGCCCGCCGCGGCGGCCCGGCCGACGTCGCGGGCGGTGACCGCCCCGCCCCCGGCGGCCGCCTCGGCCAGGTGCGCCGACCGGCCGCTGCGCGCCAAGGCCAGCCCGTCGCGGGCCAGCGCGGCCCCGCCGAAGTAGGCCTCCAGGCAGCCGACCTCGCCGCACGCGCAGGTCGGGCCGAAGTCGTCGAGCCGGATGTGCCCGATGTCGCCCGCCGTCCCGGCGACCCCGCGGTAGACCTTGCCGCCGAGCACGATCCCGCAGCCGATCCCGGTGCCGATCTTGACGAACATCAGGTCGTCGGTCGAGCGCGCGACCCCGGCGTGCCGCTCGCCGAGCGCCATCGCGTTGACGTCGTTGTCCACCGCGACCGGGCAGCCCCAGAGGCCGCCCAGGTGGTCGCGCACGTTGAACCGGTCCCAGCCGGGCATGATCGGCGGCGCGACGGCCATCCCCTCGGCGAAGCTGACCGGGCCCGGCAGCCCGATGCCGGCCGCGATCAGCCGGCCGGGTGCCTCGTCGCGGACCTTCGCCGCGAGCTCGGCCACCCGCCGCAGCACCGGGTGCGGCCCCTGCCGCACATCGCAGTCCTCGACGGCGTGCGCGAGCACCTCGCACGAACCGTCGGTGACCGCCACGCCGACCGACGTCGCGCCGACGTCCACCGCGAGCACCCGCAGCTCACCGGCGAGCCGGACCAGCGTCGAGCGCCGCCCGCCCCGGCTGGCCGAAGGCCCCGCGGCCTCGACGAGCCCGACCTCGGCGAGCCGCGCCACCTCGGCGCCCACCCGGGCGCGCGGCAGCTCGAGCCGCTCCCCCAGCTCGACCCGCGACATCGGGCCGTCGTCCCGGAGCAGGGTCAGCAACCGGGTCTGGTGCCGGGTTTCGACCATCGACTGCTCCGGGGTGGATACCGTGCTCATTCGCCTCAGCCTACTGCGTCGGAACCGGCGCTTCGCCGGCCGACGCAGGTGACCGGTGGGGTCCGTGTGGGGGTCACCCGAGCCGGTGCCTTGCGCCGCGAACCCGTTCGTCGGCCCCGGTTCCGGGGCAGCCTCCCGCCATCGCGAACCGGCTCTACGACAGGAGGATCGCCATGCGACGGATCACGACCGCGCTGGGTGTGTTGGCGCTGACGACCGGAGTCCTGCTCGGCCCGGCGGGCACCGCCTCGGCCCAGGCCGAAGGCTGGCCGCTGGGCCGGTGCGTCGGCAGCTCGCTGGAAATGTTCGCCACGTCGGCCTTGTGCGTCGTCGACCGGAACTTCCCGGTCCTCACCCACCCGGGCACCTGACGCCGCCGGCGCTACGCGGTCCGGCCGCGGATTCCGGTGCGGGGGTGCCGGGCACGACCAGCACCCCCGCACCGGGGCCGGCGGCGAACGTCTGCGGCATCCTTGCCCGGTGCCGATCACGACCGAGTTCTGGGCCACCACGGCCCAGGTCATCCCCGCCCTCCTGCTCGCGGTGGTGCTCGCCGAGCGGTCCGACCGGCCGAAGGCCGCCGAGCCCTCGGCCGAACCGGCGCCGCCGAAGTCGCTGAGCGTCGTGTTCAGCCTGGCGATGCTCGTGTCGATCGCCTTGGGCGTCTCGGCCGAGTTCCTGGCGCTGGGCGGCTTGCTCGGCGGGGGCGGCCGGGGGACGGCCCGGGTGGTGATCATCGCGATCGGCGTCCTCGCGTTCTGGGTGGTCGCGGTCGCCGCCATGCGGCGGGGCGGGCGGTTCTTCCCCGCGGAGGAGGACGCCCTGGACCGGCTGTCCACCGGCCGCGCCCTCGCCGTGACGACCGTCGCCGTGAGCCACTTCCTGTTCGCGTTCGCCGTGGCCGTCCTCCCCTTGGCGGCGGCCGTCTGGCTGGCGATCCGGGTCTGACCGCCTCACCGCACCGGCACGACGAAGTCGGGCAGGGTGAACGCCGGGTGCTCCGGCCGCGGCGTGCTCGGCACCGTCGTCAACTGCCGGAGCGCGGCGGTTACGCGAGCCACCCCGGGCCACCGGGCGAGCGAGTGCGGCATCCCGCCCGCCTGCCGAGCGCAACCGGCGCCGTGAGCCACTTCCTGTTCGCGGCCGCCGTGGCCGCCCGGCCGGCCGCGTCCTCACTGCACCGGCACGGCGAACTCAGGCAGCGTGAACGCCGAGTGCTCCGGCCGCGGCGTCCGCGGCACCGTCGTCAACTGCCGAAGCGCGGCGGTTACGCGAGCCACCCCGGGCCACCGGGCGAGCGAGTGCGGCATCCCGCCCGCCTGCCGAGCGCGACCGGTGCCGTGAGCCACTTCCTGTTCGCGGCCACCCGGCCGGCCGGGTCTGACCGCCTCACCGCACCGGCACCGCGAACTCAGGCAGCGTGAACGCCGAGTGCTCCGGCCGCGGCGTCCGCGGCACCGTCGTCAACTGCCGCAGCGCGGCGTTGCGGCGTTCGAGGGCTTCCGCCGTGGCCGGGAAGAGCGTCGACTGGCCGTTGCCCACCAGAGCCTGGTTGGCTTCGACGAACCCCCGCACCCGGTTCTCGTAAGCAGCGAACGCCGCCGCGTGGTCCGGGATGGTCGCCAGCGCGTGCCCGAGGACGTACGCGCCCACGAGGGCGAGGCTGGTGCCCTGGCCGGTCAAGAACGACGGCGCGTGGGCGGCGTCGCCGATGAGCGCGACGCGGCCGGCCGACCAGCGCGGCAGGTGGATCTGGCTGATCACGTCGAAGAACAGGTCGTCGGCCTCCCGCATCGCCGCGACCAGGCGCGGGATCTCCCAGCCCTCGCCTTCGAAGGTGCGGGCGATCAGGTCGCGCTGGGCTTCGGGGTCGCGGAACGCCTCCATCGGCGGCTCCGGCCGGGCGAAGACCAGGAAGCCGTGGACCTCCTCGCTGTCGAGGACCGCGTACATGGCCGCGCCCTTGCCGGGCGTGCTCCACGCGAGCCCCTCGCGGAAGAGCCCGAAGTCGTTGGGCATGGTGAACCCGGCGAAGCTGTAGCCGAGGTAGCGGTGGAACGGGGCCTCGTCGCCGAAGACGAGCTCGCGGGTCCGGGAGTGCAGGCCGTCGGCTCCGATTACCAGGTCGTAGGTGTCCCGGTGGCCGCTGCGGAAGGTGACGTCGACGCCGTCGGCGTGGTCCTCGAGGGTTTCGACGGTGTCGCCGAACCGGACCTCGACGTCGTCGCGCACCAGGTCGTACAGCGTCTGGATCAGGTCGCCGCGGCGGATCTCGAGGTCTTCGCCATCGATGCCGCCGATGACGTCGTTCGGGGCCAGGGCCACGATTTCGCCGCCGTCGGCGTCGAGGAAGGTCAGCCGCCGGGTCGAGATGTGCAGGTCCCGCAGGCGCGGCAGGATTCCCATCCGCTCGACGGCGTCCAGGGCCGTGCCCCGGACGTCGATGGGATAGCCGCCGACCCGGAGTTCGGGGGCCTTCTCCACGATGGTGACCGCGAACCCGGACCGCTGCAGCCAGAAGGCCAGGGCCGGACCGGCGATGCTGGCGCCGGAAATCAACACCTTCTTCATGAGATCTCCTATAGCTAAGTTAGGTATCTATTTGGGAGGTGCGACAATGCGCTTGATCAACCCCCGACCAGACCGACTATATACCTAAGTTAGCTATCTAAGAGGTGTGATGGCCGACACAGAAGCCGGCGACGGGCCCGACCTGCGCGCCGTGCTGCCCCGGCTCCTGCAGCTGGGCACCCTGATGAACCGCAGCGGCCTCGGCGAGCGGGCGATGAAGCGGATCGGGGCCGACCTCGACCGGCCCGGGCTGTCGATCATCCTCGCCCTGCACCTGACCGGGAAGGCGATGCGCGTCGGGGAGATCGCCGACCGGATGCAGGTCGCCGGGCCGCACGTCACGCGGCACCTGCACGTGCTCGAACGACGGCGGCTCGTGCGCGGCCTGGCCGACCCCGACGACCGGCGCGCCCGGCTGGTCGAGCTGACCCCCGACGGCGCCGAGATCGCCGACCGCTACGTCAGCACGCTGCTCGGCTGGTTCGGCGACGCGCTCGCCGGCTGGGCGCCGGAGGACCGCCGCACCTTCTACGACCTGCTCCTGCGGTTCACCGACGACCTCGCGGCCTTCCTGTCGGCGATCGGCGAAGAGGAGTGACGGCCGGCGGTCCCCCGGGCCACCTCAGCCCTTGACGAAGTCCACAACGGACTCCGCGAACAGCTCCGGCTCCTCGAGGTGGCCGAAGTGCCCGCTGTGCTCCAGCACGACCAGGCGCGCACCGGGGATGAGCTCGTCCAGTTCGTGCGCCCAGCGGGGACCGCAGATCACGTCGTACCGGCCGCCGATCACCAGGACCGGCACGCTCAGCGCGCCGAGCGCGGCCCGGTCGTCGATGGTGTCCGGCACGAGGTCCGCGTCCAGCCCGGAGATGTGGGTGCCGCGGGTGCTCGCCCGCAGCGGCGCGAATTCCGCTTCGCG
The DNA here is from genome assembly GCF_040681595.1 of Amycolatopsis sp. NPDC051716. Lineage (NCBI taxonomy): Bacteria > Bacillati > Actinomycetota > Actinomycetes > Pseudonocardiales > Pseudonocardiaceae > Amycolatopsis > Amycolatopsis sp. NPDC051716. Next base: position 115,612 of record NZ_JBFAZA010000007.1, read on the forward strand.
GCCCCAGTAGTCGGCGAAGTACGCCGGCAGCAGGCCACGCAGGGCGGCGTTCATCTCGTCGTCGTCCGAGAGGGACGCGGTCGCCTGCAACGCGGCCAGCACCTCGGGCAGCTCGGGCCGATCGGTGTTGCGGCGGACGAACTCCGCGACGTTGCGCTGGGCTTCGGCGCCGTGTTCCGGTCCGGTGACCGGGGCGCTCCCGTGCAGCACCACCCCGGCGACGCGATCGGCGTGGTGCAGGGCGAAGTACTGCGCGACGAACCCGCCGTGCGAATGGCCGAGGAGGTACGGCGTGGCGACGCCGAGGTGGTCGAGCAGCGCGAGCAGGGCGCGGGCGTAGCGTTCGCGGGTGTAGCCGTGCGGGTGGGACGCCAGCCGCCCGGAGCCACCGGTGCCGATCGGCTCGACGTAGACCATGGTCAGGTGCGGTTCGAGCGCCGGCAGCCGGAGGTAGGCCCAGTCCACGCCGGGGCCGCCGGGGTGGACGACGCACACGGGCCCGCGGCCGTGCACGTGGTAACGCTGGCGGACACCGTCGAGCTCGACGGTGTGGGTGCCGATGTCCATGGGGTTCTCCGAATCTCGTTGAGGTGGAACACCGGCACGATGGGATCGGCGGCGGGAAGTTCGATCGACCGGGTATGGCGTGCGTCACAGCTGGCCCCGGCTGGGAAGATCGACTGCGTGAGCCCCCTCGAGATCGACCTGGTGCGCGGCGCGCAGGCCGGCAGCGCGAGCGCGCTGGGCACGCTGCTCGCCCGGCACCAGGCCGGCATGCGCGCGGTGGCGCTGAGCATCCTGGGCCACGGACCGGACGCCGAAGACGCCGTGCAGGACGCCGTCCTGATCGCGTTGCGCCGGATCGGCACCCTGCGCGACCCGGCCGCGGCGGCCCCGTGGCTGCGGGCGATCGTCCGCAACGCGTGCCGCATGCGGTTGCGCGCCGCACGCGGGCTGGTGCCGGTCGCGGACCCCGAGCCGCCGGCCGGTCCGGCGACACCCGACCGCGTCCTCGAAGACCACGTCTCGCGCGACTGGGTCTGGCACGCGATCGACCGGTTGTCCCCCGCGCTGCGGCAGGTGGTGCTGTTGCGGCACTTCAGCGACGTCACGTCGTACGAGCAGATCGCCGCCGCCTGCGAGCTCCCGGTGGGCACGGTCCGCAGCCGCCTGAACCAGGCGCGGGCGAAGCTGGCCGAAGCACTGCTGGCCACGGCGGACGAGGCGTACGACGACGCGGCGGCCCGCAACGCGGCCAGCGCTCGGGAGGCCACCGACACGCTGGCGGCCGCCCGCCGCGGCGAGTTCGCCGCGGTGGTCGCCGACACCTGGTCACCCGGCCTGCACATGACCAGCGGCCAGGGTTACCGCGGCGGCGTGGAAATGGCGGTGCGGGGCATGGACGCGGACTTGGGGTCCGGTGTGCGCCAGAAGTTCGTCCACGCGGTCACCAGCCGCGACTGCACGGTGTGGGAGATGGAGATGATCAGCCCGGCCCACGACCCGCACCACTGCCCGCCGGCGGTGGTCTGGCTGATGTCCCACCCCGCAGGGCGGGTCGAGCGCCTGCGGCTGTTCTTCCCGGTGGTCAGTGCGGGGCGAACTGCCGGTTCGTCGGCTGGCTGACCCCGGGCTCGATCGGCAGCGGATCGACGACCAGCCGCTCGCCGTAGATGTCGGTGACCGCGACGGCCCCGCCGCACCCGGCGCCGTTCTCCGACAGGAAGTAGTTGTAGTCGGTGCGCTGGAGCCGTTTCCAGCTGCCGCCGGCGCGGACTTCCAGCCGGGCCACCGGATTGCGGTGGTCGATCACCTGGATCCCGCACCAGTACTGGGACGAGCCCTCCTTGTAGCGCAGCGACATCTGCTTCGCCCCCGGCCGGCTCACCAGCTTCCAGGTGACCGGGATTTCGCCGCGAACGCGCGCCCCGAGGCGGTCGAACGCCTTCGGGTTCAGGTCCAGCTGCCCGGCCCGGCACGGCGCCGGGCACAGGTTGGTGATCCGCACCGTCACGCTCGCGCCACCGGCCGCCCGGACTTCGACGTAGGCCCCGCACGCCTGGGAGCCCTCGAAGTCGGCGACGTTCATCGCCGCGTTCAACGGATCCGGGCTCGCGTCGTACCCGCAGGCACCGGTGCCGTCCGTGTCGTAGAAGGTGGCCACGCCGGAGTGGCTCGCCCCCGGCTTGATCCGCCCGGCGAGCGGCGCGTCGGCCGAGACGGCGGCGGACGTCGTGGGCGCGGTGCTGGAGGACGCGGGGGTGGTGGTCGAGGGCGAAGGCGGCGGCGTGCTCGGCGGCGGGGTGGTGACGGCCGTTCCGAGCGCGGGCGCGGCGTCCGATCGGTTCGCGGCCGCGGCGGGGGCCGTGCCGTCCGCCCGGGTCACGACCAAGGCCACGACGGCCGCGGCCACCACGAGCAGCGCCACCACCGACACGATCACCGTGCGTCTGGGCACCGCACCTCCTGGACCGTGTGCCGGATCGAGGGTCCACATTAGACAGCACGCGCAGGCGAGTCAACGACGGCGCGGCCGACAATGTGAGCGTTAACACATCGGCGGCGTGGGGCACCGCCTCGAGGCTTCAGGCGAAGAGGATGTGGCGCAGGATGCGGGCCAAGTGGTCGATCAGCGCCGGCACCGGCAGCTCCGCGAGCGGCCCGGTGCGGGCGATGTACCGGTTGACCGTCACGCCGATGAGCTGCGCACCGAGCATCGAGACGCGGGCGGCGACATCCTCGCCGTCGAGGACTTCGCGGTAGGCCCGGATGCTGCTCTGCTCCATCGCGCTGTACAGCTTCGTCGCCGCCTGCTGGTCGGAGGCGATGCTGCGCAGCAGGACCACGAGCGGGTCGACCGCGGCGTTGGCCTCCATCCGCTCCACGTAGCCGCGCGCAACGCGCTCGGGCAGCGTCTCCAGGTCGCCGGCGATCACCTCGTCGAGCTCCCGGTGTCCCGGGACGGCGGCGAGGAACAGCTGCTCCTTCGACCCGAACTGCCGCAGGACCAGGCCGTGGGTGACACCGGCGCGGGCGGCGATGTCCCGCACCGTCGCGCGGGCGAAGCCGCGTTCGCCGAAGGAAGCGCGGGCCGCGTCGAGGATGGCCTGGCGGTGGCCTTCCGGGTCGCGCCGATGGGGGCGTCGGGGCATGCCGCCCAATTTACCAAGCGGTCAGCAAGCGTCCTATGCTGCCTAATGACCAACTGGTCAACAGGACGGAGAGACAGCATGAGCACCATGATGATCATCGGCGGCACCGACGGGCTCGGCCGCTTCATCGCCCAGCGGCACGCGGACCGGGGCGGCAGCGTGGTGATCGCCGGCCGCGACGCGGACCGGGCCGAGACCGTCGCCAAGGAGATCGCGCCGACCGCGCTCGGCCTCGGTCTGGACCTCTCCCGGCCGGAGACCATCGCCGCCTCGGCCGCCGATGTGCCGGCCCTCGACCACCTGGTCGTCACGGCGAGCCACCAGCGCCCGAACACCTTGCGGGACTTCGACATCGCCGAAGCGATCACCGCGGTGACGACGAAGCTGGTCGGCTACGCCGAAGCCGTCAGAGTGCTGCGAGAGCGCTTCACGCCGGAAGCGTCGGTCGTTCTCTTCGGCGGCCTGGCCAAGGAACGGCCCTATCCGGGCTCCACCGTCATCACCACCTTCAACGCCGCCGTCACCGGCCTCGTGAAAACGCTCGCCATCGAAATCGCGCCACACCGGGTCAACGCCCTGCACCCGGGCCTGGTCGGCGACAGTCCCCGCTGGCGCGACGCCGACCTCGGGACGCTGGCCGAGCGCACCCCGATCGGGCGGCTGATCACCATGGACGAGATCGCCGACGCGACCGGCTTCCTGCTCCGCAACGGCGGGATGAACGGGCACGACCTGGTCGTCGACGGCGGTTTCCTCACCCGGTGACCCCGGACCGGGCGGCGCCGAGGGACTTCCGGGCAACCAAAGGGACTTCCGGGCAAACTTCTGTCACCCCTCGTCATCACCCGATGGTGTGGTGTTAACTGGCGCGACAGACAGAGAGCGTTTCCCCCACTCGGCTGCGACGGCACAAAGCAGTACCGGTTCGCCCGCCCCGCCCGGAAAGGCCCGTTCTCGATGCGAGTGTCCGCCCCGCTGTCGTCCGGTCAGCAGCGCCTTTGGACCGTTTCCCAGCTGGACGGCGCGGGACCGGCCTACAACGAGACGATGGCCTTCACCCTGCGGGGACCGCTGGACCGCGAAGCGCTGCAAGGGGCCTTCGACGCCCTCGCCGACCGGCACGAAGCCCTGCGCACCCGGATCGTCGTCGAGGACGGCGAACCGGTGCAGGTCGTCGAACCCGCCGGTCACGGGTTTCCGTGCGTGGTCACCGAGGTCGCCGGGCGGCCGGGCGAAGTGGCCGAGCTGCGGCGGGCCGACGCGCTCGAGGCGTTCGACCTCACGCGGGCGCCGCTGGCCCGGGCGCGGCTGCTGGCCGGGGCCGGGGCGCCGCCCCCCGATCTCCACGCTACCGGGGAGCACCGACAGTTCCGGGACGACGAGCACGTCCTGCTGATCACCATCCACCACGTCGTCTTCGACGGCTGGTCCCGCACCCTGCTGCTGCGCGAGCTCGGCGTCCTCTACGCCGCTCGGCTGAGCGGGACCGAGGCGGAGCTGCCGCCCGCGCGGCCCTACCGCGAACACGCCCGGGCGCAGCAGGACTGGCTGGCCGGGGACGGCCCCGCACCGCACGAGGCCTACTGGCGGGAGCGGCTCGACGGGGTGCCGCCGGTGCTGGAGCTGCCCGCGGACCGGCCGCGCCCGGCCCGGCAGGACTTCCGCGGCGGGCGGGTGCCCGTCGCGCTGGGAGCGGATCTCACCGGGCGGCTGACGACGTTGGCACGCGAACACGGCGTCACGCTCTACTCCACCATCCTGACCTGCTGGTACCTGCTGCTGTCCCGGCTTTCCGCGCAATCTGACATCGTTGTCGGCGTCCCCACCGCCAACCGCGGCGCCGCCGGCGAGCACCCCGACACGCTCGGGTTCTTCGTCAACACCCTGGCCGTGCGGGCCGACCTGTCCGGTTCGCGCACCGGGGCCGTCCTGCTCAGCGAGGTCCGCGCGGCCCTGCGGGGCGCGATCGACCACGCCGAGCTGCCGTTCGAACGGGTCGTCGAGCTGGTCAACCCGCCGCGCAGCCCGGCGCACACCCCGCTGTTCCAGACGATGTTCGCCTGGGTGCCGACCCAGCACGACCTTCTGGAGCTTCCGGGCGTGGCCGTCGCGCCCCTCGACGTCGAGCACGCCCCCGCGAAGTTCGACCTCGCCCTCGGCCTCGCCGGCGAGAACGGCGACGTTCTTGGCCACCTCGACTACGCCGTCGCCCTCTTCGACCACCCGACCGCCGAGCGGTACGCGCGGTACCTCGTCCGGTTGCTGGACCAGCTGGCCACCCGGCCGGACGCCGACATCGCGAGCTACGACCTGCTCGACGACACCGAACGCCGCGAGATCCTCACCGCCTGGAGCACCGGCTCGCGGCCGCGACGACGTCCCGGCGGGCTCGTCGACCGGTTCACCGTCCACGCCGACGCCACCCCGGACGCGCCCGCGCTCGTCTGCGACGGCCGGACCCGCACCTACGGGGAGCTGGACCGCCGCAGCACGAAGCTGGCGAACGCCCTGCGCGCCCGCGGGGCCGGCCGCGGCCGGGTCGTGGGCGTCCTCAGTGGACGGTCCGCGGAGCTGATCACCGCCGTGCTGGCCGTGCTGAAGACCGGCGCCGCCTACCTCCCGCTCGACCCGGCCCAGCCGGCCGCCCGGCGGGCGGCGATGGTCGAGGACGCGTGCCCGGTGCTGGTCCTCGGCGACGACGTCGGCGACCTCGAGGCCGAGGGCGACGAGACCCGGAGACCGGTCACGACCGAGCGCGGCGACACGGCCTACGTGATCTACACGTCGGGGTCGACCGGGCGCCCGAAGGGGGTCGCCGTCACCCACCACAGTGGCCTCGCCCTGTTCGACCAATGGCTGGACCGCTTCGGCGCGACGCCCGGCGAAGCGACGTCGGCGTGGTCGAGCATCGGCTTCGACGCCTCGGTGCACGAACTACTGCTGCCGCTGACCACCGGCGCCGTGCTGCACGTCGTGCCCGAGGACGTCCGGCCCGACCCGGCCGCCCTGATGACGTGGCTGCGGGAACACCAAGTGGTCCAGGCGTTCCTGCCGCCCGCGTACGTCCGCTGGATCGACGAGGATCCAGCGCGCGTTCACGGGCTCGCCCTGCGGCACGTCCTCACCGGCGTCGAGCCACTACCGGAGGCCGCACTCGCCCGCTTCGCCGCCGCCCTGCCCGGCCTGCGGATCTGCTTCGGTTACGGGCCGACCGAAGCCACGCTCTACGCCACCGCGCACTTCGACCCACAGCCCCGGGACCGGCCGGCCCCGATCGGGCGGCCGCTGCCCGGCTCGCGGCTGTACCTGCTGGACGAGCGGTTGCGCCCGGTGCCGCCGGGGGTGGCCGGCGAGGTCTTCCTGGCCGGGGACTGCCTGGCCCGCGGCTACCTGCACCGGCCGGGCCTGACCGCCGAGCGGTTCGTGGCGGACCCGTTCGTTCCGGGCGAGCGCATGTACCGCACCGGGGACCTGGCCCGGTGGCTGCCCGGCGGCGAGGCCGAGTACGCCGGCCGCCGTGACGACCAGATCAAGCTGCGGGGCTTCCGCATCGAGCCCGGCGAGGTGACGGCCGCGCTGCTGGCCGTCCCCGGCGTCCGCGAGGCCGCCGTGCTGGTGGACCGCGAAGGCGAGCCCAGGCTCGTCGCCGGTGTCGCGTGCGACGAGCCGCGGACTCCGCACGAGTGGCGGGCCGCGCTGGCGGACCGGCTGCCGGACTACATGATCCCGTCGGTGTTCGCCGAGTTCGACCGGCTGCCGCTGAGCCGCAGCGGCAAGCTCGACCGCGAAGCCGTGCTGGCGCGCGCCCGGACGAGCGCACCCGCAGCGGTCAACACCGCGGCCCCGCGCGACCACGTCGAGCTGGCCCTGCTGCGGATCTGGCGAGACCTGCTGCTGCACCCGTCGATCGGCGTCTCGGACGGCTTCTTCGACGTCGGCGGCACGTCGATCTCGGCGATCAAGCTGGCGCACGCGATCGGCGCGGAGTTCGGCCGCGAGCTGCCGATCCGGGACGTCATCCTGCACCCGACCATCGAGGCGCAGGCCGCGCTGCTGCGCACGGACCACCCGCCGGAGGGCGGCAGCCTGATCGAGTTCCGCCGCGGTACCGGGCGCGCCCGGGTCGTCTGCGTGCACCCGGCGGGCGGCACCGCGTTCTGCTACCTGCCGCTCAGCGCCGCGCTGCCCGAGGATGCCGGTGTCCTCGGCATCCAGTCCCCCGGGCTCAACGCCGGCGAAGCGCCGCTGCCGAGCGTCGAGGCGATGGCCGAGGAGTATCTGCGGCTGGCCGGCCCGCGGCCGGACGAGACCTTGGTCCTTTGCGGACTTTCCTACGGTGGCTTGGTCGCCTACGAAATGGGCCGCCGGTTGGCGGAGCACCACCCGCACGTCAGCGTCGTCCTGCTCGACACCACCGCCACCGACGACCCCGCCGCGAAGGCGGCGATCGAGCCGGTGCCCGCGGCCGAGTTCCGCGAGAAACTGGTCCGCTTCAACGGGATGTACCCCGGGATCGAGGATGCCCAGATCGAGCGCTACCACCGCACGTACAACCACAACCGGCTGACCGCCCGCGAACACGATCCGGGCGAGACGGCGGCGCGCGTGCTGTTCGTGCAGGCCGTCGGCGAGGACACCGTCCCCGGCAGCGCCGAGTTCTGGCGCCGCCGGGTCCGGGGCGAGTTCGAGGTGGTCCCCGCGGACTGCGGGCACTGGGACATGCTGGAAAGCGACGCGCTGCCGCTGGTCGCGAAGCTCATCACCGCCGAGCTGGCGGTTCGATGACGTCGATCGCCCGCCGCGTCCACGACCGGGCCCTGCGGCACCCGGACGCCCTCGCCGTGTCCGACGGCGACCGTCGCCTCAGCTACGCCGAGCTCGACGCGGGAGCCGCCGCCGTCGCGGAAGCGTTGTCCCGCCGGGGAATCCGCCCGGGGGACGCGGTCGCCGTCGGCCTGCCGCGCTCGGCCGAGCTGATCCAGGTCATGCTGGGCGTGCTGCGCCTCGGCGGCCAGGTCGTCCCGCTGGACCGGCAGAGCCCGCCCGCGCGCCGCGACGTCATCCTCGCCGATGCGGGCACGGTCCTGGTCGTCAGCGACGACCTCCCCGGCGTCACACCGGCCGAGCTGCTGGCCGAACCCGCCGAAGCGGGCGCGCCCGCCGAGCCCGCACCGGCGTCGTTCCTCTTCGCCACCTCCGGCACCACCGGGCGGCCCAAGGGGGTCGAGGTCCGCGACGCCGGGATCCTGCGCCTGGCCGAACCCGGCTGGCTCGACATCGGCACCCGGTTCGCCTGCCTGGCCAACCCCGCGTTCGACGCGCTCAGCTTCGAGGTCTGGGTGCCGCTGCTGACCGGCGGCACGTGCGTCGTGCTCGACGACGAAACCGTCCGCGATCCGCAGGCCTTCGCCGGCGCGCTGGTCCGCGAGCGCATCGACACGATGTTCGTCACCGCCACGCTGTTCAACGCGGTCGCCGAGACCGTGCCGGGCAGCTTCGCCTCCGTGCGCCGCGTCGTCATCGGCGGCGAGCAGCTCAACGCCCCGCTGATCCGCCGCTGGTACCGGGCCAACCCGGACGCCCCGACGCGGCTGCAGAACGGCTACGGCCCGACCGAGACGACGACGTTCGCGCTCAGCTACGCCATTCCGCGCGGCTTCGACGGCGACGTCGTGCCGATCGGCCGCCCGCTGCCGGGCACCGGCGCGGTCGCGGTGACGCCGGACGAGCGCGTGGCCGCCGAAGGCGAGGTCGCCGAGCTGTACCTCTCCGGAGCCGGCGTCGCGCTCGGCTACCGCGGCCTGCCCGCGGAGACCGGGCGGCGGTTCGTCCGGCTGCCGTGGTTCGACGAGGGCCGCGCGCGGTTCTACCGCACCGGCGACCTGGTCCGGGTGCTGCCGGGCGGCCGGTACGCCTACGTCGGCCGGACCGACCGGCAGGTGAAGGTCCGCGGCTTCCGGATCGAGCCGGGCGAGCTGGAGCAGCGGCTCCTGGCCCACCCGGAGATCCGGCAGGTCCACGTGGCCGTGCGCCACGCGGCCACGGCCGAGCTGCTCGCGTTCGTCGTGGCCGGCGAGCTCCCCTATGCCGCCTTCGAAGCGCATCTGGCCGAGACCGTGCCCGCCTACATGCGCCCGCACCACGTGTTCCGCCTCGGCGAGCTGCCGCGGAACGCGAACGGCAAGGTCGACGAAGCCGCGTTGCTGGCGGGCGGGTACTCGTCCTGGCGGCCGGACACCGGCGGCGACGCGACGGCGTGGGAGCGCGAAGTCCTGGAGGTCGTGACGGACGTCCTCGGTGTGCCCGGCCTCCGCCCGCTGGACACCTGGCTGCGGTCCGGGGGCGACTCGCTCAAGGCCCTGCGGCTGCGGTTCGCGATCCGCGGACGCTGGGGCGCGGACCTCGCGCCGTCGGTCGTGCAACGCGGCACCTTCGCCGATCTCGCCGCGGCGATCTCGGGGGCGGGCCGCGCGGCCTACCCGGAGCCGGGCGCCCCGGCCACCGCGGCCACCGCCCCCGCCACCAGTGAACAGCAGCGGCTTTGGCTGGTACAGCAACGAAATCCGGCTTCCACGGCGTACCACGTGCCGCTGGCCTTCCGCGTCACCGGCGAAGCGGACCTCGACGCCCTGCGCCGGGACGTGCGCGGCCTGGTCGAGCGCCACCCGGCGCTGCGCACCGCGTTCGAGGCCACCGCCGACGGCCTGCGTCAGGTGACGAAACCGGCGTACGACCCGTGGACCGAGCCCGGCGAGGACTTCTTCACCGCACCCTTCGAGCTCGCCTCGGGCCGGCTGCTGCGCGCGGCCTGGCGTCCCGATGGCACGTTCCTGCTGTGCCTGCACCACATCGCCGTCGACGGCTGGTCGCTCAACATCCTGTTCCGGGAGCTGTCCGGCGCTTCGCCGCGGAGCGCGCCCACGCCACTCGACTTCGCCGCCTGGCAGTCCCGCTGGTTCGCCTCCCCCGGCTACCGCGCCCAGCTGACCGAGCGGTCCGACGACGCCGAACCGCTCGGCGAAGCGTCCCTGGCCGGACGGCTGCACACGACCCGCATCGACCGCGAACGCGTCGACGAATGGGCCGCCGAGCTGGGCCTGACCCGGTTCCAGCTGCTGCTGGGCGTGTTCGCCTGGAGCCTCTACGCGATGACCGGGCGGACCCGGCCGCGGATCGCCGCGCCGGTGGCGAACCGGCCGGTGCGGGCGTTCGAAGACAGCGTCGGGATGTTCGCCAACACGGTCCGGCTGCCGGTGACCGTGGACCCGGCCGAAGACCTGGACGGCCAGCTGCGCCGGCTCGGCGAGGCGGCGGGTGCGGCGCTGGACCACCAGGACGTCGCGTTCGCCGACCTCGACCCGGGCTACGCGGCCTTCGACTACCTGTTCGTCCTGGAAAACACCGACTTCGGGGCGCTGCGGCTGCCGGGCTGCTCGGTCAGTCCACAGTGGATCGAAGCGACCGAGGCCAAGTGCGCGCTCACGCTGTCGGTCGTGGAACGCACCGACGGCTTCGACTGCCTGTGGGAGTACGGGGAAGGCCACTTCACCGAAGCCGAGGCGACGGCCCTCGGCGAAGTCTTCGACCACGCCCTGCACGGTGACGCCCGGACTCCGGAGCGCCGCGACCACGGCCGTGGTCCCCGCGCCGGACTGACCTGGGAAACCGTGGCCGAAGGCTTCGCGCGGCAGGTCGAGCGGACGCCCGACGCCCCGGCGCTGACCGGCGATACGACGTTGACCTACGCAGAACTGGACGCGCACGCGGCCCGGCTCGCCGCCACGCTGCCCGCGGACGCCACCGACATCGCGCTGTACTTCCGGCCGTCGGCCGAGCACGTCGTCGCGCTCCTCGCGCTGGCCCGGCTGAACATCACCGCCGTGCCGCTGGACCCCGCGTACCCGCCGGACCTGCTGCGCGCCATGCTCGACCGCGTCCGGCCGCGCTGCGTCCTGCTCGCCCCGGGGGAAACGTTCGAGACCGACGTCGAGCGGCGGTTCGTCACGCTCACCGGCGGCCCGGTGCCGGACGTCCCGGCCCGGCACGCCGGACGGCCGCTCTACACGCTGTTCACCTCGGGCTCGACCGGCGTGCCCAAGGGCGTCCGCGTCCCGGACCGCACCCTGGCCAACCTGCTGCAGTGGCAGGACGCGCCGCCCGCGGCGACCCAGCAGTTCTCGATGCTCTCGTTCGACGTGTCGTTCCAGGAGATCTTCACGACGCTGTGCGGCGGCGGCCGGCTGCACCTGATCCGCCCGGAGTGGCGGCACGACGTCCCGGCGCTGCTGGCGCGGCTGGACACCGCCGGGATCGAACGGATCTTCCTGCCGTACGTGGCTCTGCAGCTGCTCGCCGAGCACGGCGTCCGGCTCGGGCGGTACCCGGCGCGGCTGCGGGACGTGATCACCGCCGGGGAGCAGCTGGTGTGCACGCCGGCGATCCGCCGCTGGTTCGCCGGGCTGCCCGGCGCGCGCCTGCACAACCACTACGGCCCGACCGAAACCCACGTCGTCAGCGCGCTGACCCTCGACGGCGATCCCGCGGACTGGCCCGACTCCCCCGCCATCGGCCGGCCGGTGGCGAACGCGGTCCTGCGGGTCGCCGACGCCGCGGGCGCGCCGCTGCCGCCGGGGCAGGTCGGCGAGCTCCTCATCGGCGGGCTCGCGGCGAACCGCTGCTACCTCGGCGAAGCGGCGCCGGAGAAGTTCGCCGAGCTGCCGGAGCTGTACTACCGCAGCGGCGACCTCGCGCACTTCGACCGCGCCGGGCTGCTGCACTTCGACGGCCGGGCCGACCGGCAGGTCAAGCTCAGCGGCCACCGCCTCGAACTCGGGCAGGTCGAGGCGGCGCTGCTGCGGCACCCGGACGTCGTCAACGCGGTCGTCGCGGCCGAAGGCGACCGGCTGACGGCGTACCTGGAGTGCCGCCGGACGCCTTCCGCCGCGGAGCTGGCCGACTTCCTGGTGCCGCTGCTGCCGCCGCACGCGCGGGTGGACCGCTTCCGCGTCGTCGGCGCCCTGCCGCGCACGCCGAGCGGGAAGCTGGACCGGGACGCCGCGGTCCGGGTACCGGGGACGGACCTCCGCCGGACGGCCGGACGGCCGTCGAGCGAGCTGGCGGCGTTGTTCGAGGAGGTGACCGGCGCCCCGATCGGTCCGGACGAGACGTTCTTCGCCGCCGGCGCCAGTTCGCTGTCGCTGATGCGGTTCCACCTGCGCTGCGCCGAAGCCGGGTACCGGTTCACCGTGGCGGACCTCTTCGAGCACGTCACCCTCCGGGACCTGACGCGGCACCTCGAGAGCGGCCCGGCGCCGGCCCGGGCCTCGGGCCGGGACGCCGCCGATGAGCCGGTGGCGGTCGTCGGCATGGCCGTGCGGCTGCCCGGCGCGCGGGACCTGGCCGCGTTCTGGGACCTGGTCGTTTCGGGTCGCCGGGGCATCGAAGAGTTCCCGGCGGCGGACGGCCTGGTCGGCGCGCGCAGTCTCCTGGCCGACCCGCTGGCGTTCGACCCGGAGCACTTCGGGATCAGCCACCGCGACGCAGGCCTGATGGACCCGCAGCAGCGGCAGCTGCTGATGGCGTGCGTGGAGGCCTTGGCGCACGCCGGGATCACTTCGGGTGCCGGGGTCGGGCTGATCGCGGGCGGTGGGGAGAGCACCTACTTCCAGCAGATGCTGCGCGAGGCCGACCCGGCGGCGCTGCCCGACGGCTTCCAGCTGGCCCTGCACCACGAGAAGGACTTCCTCGCCACGAAGGTCGCCTACCACCTCGACCTGAGGGGTCCGGCGCTGACGACCCAGACGGCGTGCTCGAGTTCGCTGGTCGCGGTCCACCAGGCGGCGGCGATGCTGCGCGGCGGCGAAGCCGAGGTGATGCTGGCGGGCGGCGTGCTCGTCGACGTCACCCTGGCCGGCGGGTACCGGTACCGGCCGCAGCACATCTTCTCGGCGGACGGGCACTGCCGCCCGTTCAGCGACGACGCGGACGGCACGGTGGGCGGCAGCGGCGTCGGCGTGGTGGTGCTGAAGCCGCTTTCCGCGGCCCGCCGGGCCGGCGACACGGTGTATGCGGTGCTCACGGGCTCCGCCCTGACCAACGACGGCGCGGTGAAGCAGGGCTACAGCGCCCCGTCCCCGGCCGGGCAGCGCGCGGCGATCCAGGCCGCCCTTCGGCGGGCCGGCCGCTCGGGCGCGGACGTCGGCTACGTGGAGGCGCACGGGACGGGGACCCGCCTCGGCGACCCGATCGAGGTGGCGGCCCTGCGCGAGGCGATGCCCGACGCGACGGGGTGTGCGTTGTCCTCGGTGAAGAGCCAGCTCGGCCACCTGGGTGCGGCGGCGGGCGTGGTGAGCTTCATCCGCGCGGCATTGGCGGTGCACCACGGCGTGCTGCCGCCGACGGCCGATTTCCGCGCGCCGAACCCGGCGCTCGACCTGGGGCCGTTCCGGGTGCCGACCCGGGCGGAGCCGTGGCCGGCGGGCCCGCGGGTGGCCGGGGTGAGCAGCTTCGGCATCGGCGGAACGAACGCGCACGTGGTGCTGGAGTCGGTCCGCCCGGTGCCGCCCCCGCGCCCGGATCCGGTGCGGTGCCTGGTGCTGTCGGCGCGCAGCGCGGCGGCATTGCGCTTAGACGCGGCCCGGGTGGCGGACTACCTGGCCGCGCACCCGGAGTCCTATGTGGACGTGATCCGGCACCTGCAGACCGGCCGCCGGGAAGAGCGCTGGCGCTTGGCGGCAGCCTGCCCGGACGCGGCCTCGGCGGTCGAGTGGCTCCGCACGGCCGAGCCGCGGGAGGTGCCCAGCGCGGCACCCGCACGGGAACGCACCACTCCCGACCCGGCACCCACACGGCAAACCGCCGCCTCCACGCCGACGAAGCCCCAAGAGGAGCCCGGCGCGACACTTCCCCGGGAAAACCCCGCCTCCGCACCGACCACGCCCCAAGAGCTGCCCAGCGCGACGCCTTCCTGGGAAAACGCCACTTCCGGGCCAGCAACGCCCCAAGAGGAGCCCAGCGCGACACTTCCCCGGGAAAACGCCGCCTCCGCGCCGACCACGCCCCGCCATGCCACCACCGCGCCGCCTCGCGAGGCCGCCGAACCGGCGGCCGCTTGGCCGCTCGGCGTTCCCGTCGACTGGGGCCAGGCCCCCGCCCCCGCGCCGTGGGACTTCCCGCCGCCCGCTTTCGCCGCGCGCGACTTCGACTTCCCGCGCCGGGCCGCCGTCGGGCGGCTACCCGAAGGCGAGTGGCTGCACCAGCCCACCTGGGTCCGCCTGCGCCGCGCGACCACCGCCACCGCCAACGCCACCCCCACCGACCGCGTCCTCGTCATCTGCGGCGAAGGCCCGCTCATCGCCCCCGCCCTCGACGCCGCCTACCCGCGCGTCGTGCGGGTCCACGTCGCAGACCGCTTCGCCCGCCTCGGGCCCGACACCTTCGAAGCCGACCCGGCCGACACGACCCACCTCCGCCAGGTGCTGGCTGCCTTGCCGGCCACCGAAATCGACTGGCTGCACACCCTCCCCCTCGGTATCACCGGCCCCGTCGGCGAAAAGTCACTGGACCGGGCACGCTGGGCCTGCCTCGACACGCCCGCCGCTCTCCTGCGGGCCGCCCACGACCGTCCACTCAGGACTTGGTGGCTCTCCTCCGGCGCCGTGCCCGCGAACACCGCCGTGACGCGCCCCGAAGCCGGGCTGCTCGCCGGGATCACCGCCGTCGGCCCGCAGGAAAGCGGCCTGCCCGGCCACTGGGTCGACCTCGAAAGCCCCGACCTGGACCGGACCGCCGACCTGCTCACCGGCCCTCCCCCGCCGGCGCGGGTCGCCCTCCGCACCGGGTTCTGGTGGACCCAGGACAGTGCGCCCGTCGCCACCACGGAGGTCGGGCTCCCCGACGGCACCTACCTCGTCCTGGGCGGCACCGGCGGGATCGGCACCGCGATCGCCGAGGAGCTGCTGACCCGCACCGGCGGCCGCGTCGTCCTGCTCGCGCGCCACCCCTTCCTGCCCGAGGCCCTCAAGCCGTGGGCGGACCGCGTCGACCTGCTCGCCGCCGACCTCGCCACCGTCACCGCCGACGAGATTCCCGCTCCCCTCGCCGGGATCGTGCACGCGGCCGGGACACCGGACGGCGGCCTGATCGCCACCCGCGGCGAGAGCACGCCGAGCGGCAAACTCGCCGGGGCCCTCCTCGTGGAACGGCTCATCGAACGCGACCGGCCGGCGTTCGCCGTCTCCTGCTCGTCGCTGTCCGCGCAGTTCGGCGGCACCGGCCAGCTCGACTACGCCGCGGCCAACGGGTTCCTCGACGCGCTCGCCCACCGCGACGGCCCGACGGCCCGGCTCGCCATCGGCTGGGACGTCTGGCGCGACAGCGGCATGGCCGTCACGGCCCTGGAGACCGACACCCGGCACCAGGCCCACCTGGCCGTCGGCCTGAGCGACGACGAGGGCCGGCGCACCTTCGCCCGCGCACTGGCGACGGGGCTGCCGCACGTCCTGGTCGCGACGACCGGCCTCGACGCCGCCCGGGTCTTCCACGAACGCGACACCACGCCGGCGGCGAAACCGGCCGCGGCGGACCTGACCGAGGAAGTCCGCGCCCTCCTGGGCGTCGCCGAACTCGATCCGGACGTCCCGCTCTACGACCTCGGCGCCGACTCCCTCACCCTGCTGGACGTCGTCGAGTCGGTGAAACGCCTGTACGGCGTCGACCTCGACCTCGCGTGGCTCGGCCCGGAGGTCACGATGGCGGCGTTGCTGGCGAAGCTCGCCCAAGCCGCCGACACCGGCGAAGTGGCCGTGCAGGTCTGGCGCGAAGGCAGCGGCGACCAAGCCGTCTGCCTCGTGCACCCCGTCGGCGGGGACGTGCACGCCTACCGCCCGCTCGTCGAGGCCCTCCCGCCCGGACTCGGCGTCTGCGTGATCGCCGACCCGGCGCTCGGCCGGCCGGAACCGCCCGGCTGGCCGGTCGCGGACCGGGCCCGCCGGTACCACGCGGCGCTGCAGGCACAACTGCCCGGCCGCACCTGGCAGCTGGCCGGGTGGTCGTTCGGCGCCTGGGTCGCGGCCGGCATGGCCGCCGAAGCGGAGGCGGCCGGGCAGCCGGTGCGGGCGCTGCACCTCATCGACCCGCCGCCGCCCGGCGCGAGCGCCGCCGACTACAGCGACGCGCAGCTGGAGACGGTCTTCGAGCGCGAGCTGGGCGCCTCCGGCGGCACCGCCGGCGAGCACGCGCGGCGGCTGGCCCGGGCGTGCCGGGCCAACCTGCGCAGCATGGCCGGGCACGAACTGCCCCGGCTGGCCGCGACGCCCAGCCACGTCTGGCTCGCCACCCAACCCGAGCCCGGCCTGCCGGTGGCCGGCCGCGACGGCTGGCGCGCCCTGCTGCCCGAGCCGAGTCACTGGCACGAACTGCCCGCCACCCACTACGGCATCGTGCGCGCCCCGCACGTCACCGAAGTGGCCGCCGCCATCGAACGGTGAGACCCACCGGAGGAAAGGAAACCATGGAGCAGTACGAACTCGAGGCCGTCAAGCGGATCACGACGCGGCCGGCGCGCGGCTACCGGACGCTGCAGGTGCGGGGCCTGACCCCGGTGCTCGGCGCCGAGGTCACCGGCCTCGACCTGACGCGGGAACTGACCGAAGAACAGCTCACCGAGCTGAAGACGGCCTTCCTGGACCACCACGTGCTGGTGTTCCGCGACCAGGACATCTCGGTGGCCGACCACAAGCGCCTGGCCGCGAGCTTCGGCGAGCTGCGCCCGGTGAACCCGCCGCCCGAGCACGGCGACCCGTACATCCTCGAGGTCGCGACCGCGCCGGAGTCGGCCAACGTCTTCGGCAACGGCTGGCACGCCGACGGCACCGCCGACGCCGAGCCGTCGCTGGGCTCGATGCTGCACATCACGCGGGTGCCCGAGCCGGGCAGCGGCGGCGACACGCTATTCGCGAACATGCACCTCGCCTACGACATGCTGTCGCCGAAGCTGAAGGAGCTGCTGGCCGGGCTGACCGCGATCCACGACGGCGCGCACGCGTTCCGCGGCCACAAGATCCCCGAAGGGTACGAGCCGCCGGTGAGCGAGCACCCGGTGGTGGTGCGGCACCCCGAGACCGACCGGCCCCTGCTGTTCGTCAACCCGGCCTACACCTCGCGCATCCCGCAGCTGTCGGCCGACGAGAGCCAGGCGGTGCTCGACCTGCTGTTCTCGGTCGTGCCGAACCGGCCGATGCTCGCCTGCCGCGTCCGCTGGGAGCCGAACACGCTGGTGTTCTGGGACAACCGCTGCGTCCAGCACCACGCGACGTACGACTACTACCCGCACACCCGCTTCGGTCACCGCGTCGCGATCAACGGCGGCCCGCTCAAAGGCTGACCCCGTCTTCCCCGAGGAGCTCTGTCCCATGTCGACCGAACCCGTGGTGGACGTCCGCGATCCGGCCGTCCTCGACGACCCGATGCGCGGCTACGACCGCATCCTCGCCGCGTCGCCGGTCTGCCGCGCCCGGCTGCCGAACGGCGCGGAGGGCTGGCTGGTCACCGGCAGCGCCGAAGTGCGCGCGGTGCTGGCGGATCCGGCCGTGCGCAACGATCCGGCCGGCCTGCCGGGCCAGGGCGCGCGGACGCAGGAGGAGGCGTTCCTCGCGCTGGGCACGCCGCGGGAGCACCTGCCCTACCTGCGGGCGAGCCTGCTGAGCCTCGACGGCGCCGAGCACACCCGGCTGCGACGCAGCATCAGCCACGCGTTCGGCGCGACGCGGGTCGCCACGCTGCGGCCGCGGGTGCAGCAGATCGTCGACGAGCTGCTCGACGGCCTGGACGGCCCGGCGGACCTGCTCGACGAGTACGCCTACCCGCTGGCCATGGCGGTGGTGTGCGAGCTGGTCGGGGTGCCCGAAGCCGACTGGGCGGACTGGTACCGCTGGGGCAAGGTCCTCGTCGACGGCGACCCGGCGCGGATCACGCCGACGCTGGGCGAGATGTTCGCCTACTGCCACGCCCTCGTGGACCGCCGCCGGGCGGACCCGCGGGACGACCTGCTCAGCGAGGTCGTCGCCCAGGACGACCTGACCGACGTCGACGCGGTGGCCCTGGTCGTGTTCCTGGTGCTGGCCGGCCACGAGACGATGGCGAACATGCTGGCCAACGCGGCGCTGGCGCTGATGCGCGACCCGGCGCAGCGGGAGCTGCTGCGCCGCGAGCCCGAACTGTGGCCCGCGGCGGTGCGCGAGCTGGTCCGCACGGACGGGCCGGTCCAGCTGGCCCGCTTGCGGTACGCGGCGACCGATCTGGAGGTCGGTGGCGTGCGGATCGAGGCGGGGGACGCGGTGCAGGCGGTGCTCGGCGCGGCCAACCGCGACCCGCGGCAGTTCGCCCACCCGGACCGGGCGGACATCCGCCGGCAGGCCGAGCACGGCGGCCGGGAGGGCAACGTGGGATTCGGCTGGGGGCCGCACTTCTGCCTCGGCGTCGCGCTGGCGAAGCTGGAGGCGGAGGTCGCGCTGCGGAGCTTGTTCGAGCGCTTCCCCGAGGTCGAGCCGGTCGGTGAGGCGGCGTGGGTGCCGCTGCCGCGCGCCCGGCACCGGGTCGCGTTGGCGGTGCGGCTGCGGTGAACGACCCCGATGTTTCGGTCATCCTGCCGTGCGCCGGGTTCGGGACGCGGTTCGGCGCGCCGTACGCGAAAGAACTGCACTGCCTCGCGCCCGGGACCACCGTGCTGGACCGCAGCCTGGAAGCCGTGGTGGAACTGGTGAAGAGCGGGCTCAGCGTGCGCGTGGTCGTCGTGTTCGGCCCGCACAAGCTGGACACGGTGAAGTACCTGGCGCGCTACGCCGGGACCTTCCAGCTGGTCTTCGTCTACCAGGACGACGTGGGCGAGCCGGGGCTCGACGGCGCGATCCGGTGCGCCCTGCCGCTGACGCGGGGACCGGTGGCGCTCGTCCTGCCCGACATCGTCGTCAGCGGCGTGGACAGCCTGCTCTCCGCGCTGCGGCAGGCGGACGTGACGGGCTGGAGCGTGGTGGCCGCCGCGGAGCGGGATCCCGGCGTGCTGCGGCAGATGGGCGCCCTGGCAGTGACCCGCGACGCCGGTGTCGTGACCGTCGAGGCCGCCGCGGAAAAGCCGGCCGACCCCGCGGGCTTCAACGCGCTCTGGGGCATGGTGGCGGTCACCGAGGACCAGGCCCACCGGCTGCCGGACGTGGCGCGGCGGGACGCGGCCAGCCCGCTGGCCGGGGCACGCGCCCTGATGGTGGCGCGGATCGTCAACTACAACACCACCGAGGGGTGAGCATGCTCGACGACGTGGTGGCGGCGCTGGACACCGTCCTGCCGCGGCTGGCCGCGGTCACCGGCACGCCCGGGGTCGCCGTCGCGGTGGCGACGAGCGACGACCTGCGGACGGCCGCGACCGGGTTCGCGGACCTGGCCGCGCGCACGCCGATGACCGCCGAGACGGTCGCGCCGGCGGGCTCGCTGACCAAACCCGTGACCGGGCTGGCCTTCCTGCAGCTCGTCGAGGCGGGGATGGCCGGGCTGGACACCCCGGTCGACCAGGTGCTGCCCGCGGGACTGCGCGGTCCCGGCGCGGCCCCCGCCACCACCGGCATGCTGGCCGCCCACCAGGGCGGCTACTCCAGCGACATCGTCACCGCGGTCGCGCCCACGGCGCCGGCCGAGCCGATCCTCGACTACGTCCGGCGGCGGCACGAGACCGGCCGCGCCGTCGAGTACGGCGGGGTGCTGCCGCTGGTGACGGCGCCGGGGTCCTATTCGTACTCCAGCTTCGGGGTCGGGGTGCTCGGCGGTGTGGTGGAACACCTGGCCGGCGAGCCGTACACGGCTCGCGTCGAGCGGGACGTGTTCGCCGCGGCCGGGATGCGGGACACGAGCATCGACGACGGGACGGGGAACGCCGGTGGCGCCACCGGTTACGCCGCCTTCGGCGACTGGTGCCTGCCGAGCCCGCCCCTGCGCACCGCGGCCTACCCGGGCGTCGGCATGCACACCAGCGCGGCGGATTTCGCACGGCTGCTGCAATCCCTGCTGCGCACCGCCCGGGGCGAGCGCGGGCTGGTCGGGCCGGACTCGCTCGCGGCCATGGTGGCCCCGCGGGTCGAACGCCCGAGCCCGCACGGCGTCCGCTCGTTTTCCGGCCTGACCCTCGAACTCGCCGATCCGGCGCTGGGCGAGGACTGGTGGTGGGGGCACACCGCGGCGTTCCCGTGGGGGTTCTGGTGGGAAGCGCGGGTCTGGCCGCACCGCGACCTGGCCGCGGTCGCGGTCGGCAACCGGTGGGACATGGCCAGGTTCCACAACCCCGCGAGCCGCAGCGCGCCCGGCCTGGCCGTGGAGTGGGCGGGCCGCTGGGCGGTGTCCGGCGCGCCGGCGAAGCTCCCGGACATGGACGGGCGGCCCCGGTGGACCGGTCCCCGGCCGACGCCGGAAAGCTCGCACTGGATGGGCGTCCTGGTGGGCGAACGCACCCACGGCCTGCTCGGCGTGCCCGGCCCGCTGCCGGTCGCGACGCTGACCGCCGGCGTGCGCTCACTCGGCGACGGCGACGCCGACGGCTGGGACCCGGCCGCGTTCGGGCGCGGCCTGGAACAGGCGCGCGCGGTGGCGCCGGACCCGGCCGCGCTCGGGGCGCTGGGCCGGGAGCTGGGCCCGGCCGCGGCGCTGTGGATGCTGGAGTGCGGGGCCGCGGGCGCCGACGTCACAATGCCGGTCGGCTTCTACGCCGGGGCACCGCGGTGACGCGGGTCCTGCTCTCCACCTACGGCACGCGGGGCGACGTCGAACCGCTGGTGGCCCTCGCGGTCGAGCTCCGGGCGCTCGGCGCGGACGTGCGGATGTGCACCCCGCCGGACGAGGAGTTCACGGACCGGCTGGCCGGTCTCGGGATCGAGTCGGTGCCGGTCGGGCCGCCGGTGCGGGCGCTGATGCGCGCGACGGCTCCCCCGACCCCGGCGGAACTGACCCGGTACCGGACCGAACTGCTCGAAACGCAGTTCGCCGTCCTCCCCGCGGCGGCCGGCGGCTGCGACGCGCTGGTGGCGGCCGGGCTGGCGCAGGTCGCCGCGCGGTCCGTGGCCGAAGCCGCGGGCATCCGCTACGTCTACGCGACCTACGCGGCGGTCAACCTGCCGTCGCCGCACCACGCGCCGCCACCGCGGCCCGGCTGGCCGGAGCCGGCCGGCGCGGACAACGCGGAGCTGTGGGAGCTGGACGCCCAGCGGGTGAACGCGCAGTTCCGCGAACCGCTCAACGCGCACCGCGCCGCCCTCGGCCTGCCGCCGGTGGACAACGTGCGCGACCACGTCTACTCCGATCGGCCGTGGCTGGCGGCGGACCCGGCGCTGGGGTCGTGGCCGGAACCCGCGGGTCTCGAAGTGGTCCAAACCGGTGCGTGGACCCAGGTGGACGACCGCCCGCTGCCGGCCGAGCTGACGGCGTTCCTGGACGCCGGGCCGCCGCCGGTCTACGTCGGCTTCGGCAGCATCGGCGCGGCACCGAACATCGCGCGGTGGTCGGTCGAGGCGAGCCGCGCGCGGGGGCACCGGGTGCTCGTCTCCCGCGGCTGGGCCGACCTGGCCGTGGACGGCTGCTTCGCCATCGGCGACGTCAACCACCAGCGCCTGTTCAGCAGGCTGGCCGCGGTGGTCCACCACGGCGGCGCGGGCACGACGCAGACGGCCGCCCGGGCCGGCGTCCCGCAGGTGGCGGTCCCCATTCGCTTGGCGGACAACCCGTACTGGGCCGGCCGCGTGGCCGCGAGCGGGGTCGGCGCGGCCCTCGACGGCCCGACGGCGACGTTCGAGGCACTGGCCGCGGCGTTCGACACGGCGCTAGCCCCGGAAACCCGGGCGCGGGCGGCGGCGCTGGGCGCCGGGATCCGCACCGACGGGGCCACGACGGCCGCCCGCCTGCTGCTCGACGCGCTCCGGTAGCGACGTGCGGCCGATCGGGTGAAATCCGGCTCCCGGCCCCAACCGGGGCGGCGGCGTTGGGGCTCCCCCGATGCCGCGAATGACTCATTGGGGACCTCAGAGGTCCCCAATGAGTCATTCGCGACGTTCGAACCTGGAGCCGGCGACGCCGTCAGGGCGCTTGACCGTCCACAAGGGAGCTTCCGGCCGGGCCCGGGGAGAGGTGCCAGACCTCCGCCATGGGCGTCCACCAAGCGCCCCCTTCACGCTCGGAAAGCGATTCCTGACAGGGGTCGGTCAACTTCCACCAGCGCTGCGTTTCGGGGTCCGCGGCGATGCGCGCCTGATCGGCGTCGTGGTCTTCGCCGACGTACTCGTAGTACCCGAAGAGCAGGTCGTCGTGCAGGAAAATGGTGAAGTTGCGGATGTTGGCTTCCCGCAGCGTCCGTTCGACCGCGGGCCACACCTCGGCGTGCAGCCGCAGGTACTCCTCGCGCTTCTCCGGACGCAGGCGGATCAGCATGCCGTAACGCTGGGCCATGGAACTCCTTCGGAAACGGGAACAGCGGTCAACGTTCCAGGCGGCCGGGGTCGCCGGAGCCGGGGCGGCGGGCGAGCCACGCTTCGGTGATGTGGTCGAACATCGCCTTCGCGGCGCCTTCGCCGTCCCCGGCCGCGATCCGTTCGTAGACGCGGCGGTGCCCCTGGTTGGAGGCCACGCACAGGGCGCGCTCGCTCGGGCCCACGTAGCGGGCGGTGTTGACGACCTGGCTCTCCAGCGCGCGCACCACGCCCCGGGCGAGGCGGTTGCCCGAGACCTGCATGATCGTGTCGTGGAACGCGAGATCCTGTTCGCGGTAGGCGACGGGGTCGTCGACGAGCTCGTCCATCAGGTCCACCAGCTCCCCCAGCCGCGCGACGACCTCCGGGCCGGCGGTCCGGGCGGCGACCAGCGCCATGTCCGCTTCGAGCAGCCGGCGCGTCACCACCAGGTCGTCGAGGACGGCGGCGGTCTCGTCCTCGGCGATCACCGCGGCCAGGACGAGCTCGTCGAGCATGTTCCACATCGACGCCGGGTTCACCACCGTGCCCGCGCCTTGGCGGACCTGGACCAGACCTTTCGCCTGCAGCAGCTTCACCGCCTCGCGGACCACGGTCCGGCTCACCGAAAAGCTCTCGCACAGCACCGGTTCGGCCGGCAGCGACGCCCCGGGCGGGTGGACCCCGCGCACCACGCGTCCCACGAGTTCGGCGGTGACCGCGCTCGCCAGGTTCGCGGGGCGGCGCACCCAGTCGGGGACAGCGGGTGGCCGGTCTGATGCCGTCATCGTTCCTCCGGTCGCACTGCGCCGACCTCCGCCGAACGCACGTGAAGCTTACACAGCCCAGGCGTTGACGTCATACGTCATACGAGTTACGTTTTGCCGCACTGCGCCGGGCCACTCCCCGTCCGGCCACCGTCTGGAGAAGTGAGCAGCGATGAAGCAGCGCACACTATTCTCGGCCGCCCTCGTCGCGGCGTTGGCGTTGACCGCGGGCTGTGGAAGCGCCGCCGGCCCGGCCGCCCCCACCGGCGACGCGAGCGGCAAGCTCGTGGTCTGGGACTGGAAGTCCGGCGACGCGAAAGCCGCGAGTTACGTGGCGAAGGCCAAGGCCGAGTTCGCCAAGCAGCACCCCGGCGTCACCGTCGAATTCGTGGCCCAGCCCTACGACCAGTACTACACCCTGCTGGGCGCGGCGATCCAGGCCAAGAGCGGGCCGGACGTCATGCTCTTCAACGGCGGCGGCCAGATCCGCGACCGGGTCGGCGACCTCGCGCCGCTGGACTCCTACGTCGCCGACGACCGCTCGCGCCTCAGCGGCTGGGACGCCTTCACCAAGGACGGGAAGGTCTACGCCGAGCCGGTCACCCTGCAGGGACACCCCTTCTACTACGACAAGTCGCTCTACGAGAAGGCCGGGCTGAACCCGCAGGCGCCGCCCCGGACCTGGGAGGAGTTCGTCCGCGACTGCGGCACCATCGCCGCGAAGACCGGCGCGAAGTGCCTGGCGCTGGGCAACAAGGAAGGCGCCGGAATCCAGTTCTTCCTCTCGGCCGTGGGTTCGGCGACCCTGACGCCGCAGGAGGCCACCGACTGGATCGCGGGCAAGCGTGACTGGACCTCGCCGGACGTCAAGCGGGTCTTCGAACTCTGGAAGCAGGTCAACGACACCGGGCTGAACACCGACGGCCCGAACTCCACCGCGATGTTCAACGACGCGTTCGCGCTCTTCCAGTCCGGCAAGGCCGCGAACGTCATCGGCCTGATGTCCGACGTCGGGCACTGGAAGGACTTCGCCGAGTTCCTGGGCGCGGACAAGGTCGGCGTGATGACCACGCCGGTGGTCAACCCGGCCGCCACCCCGAGCCTCCCCTACGACGGCGGCATCGGCTACGCGGTCGCGAAGACCACGAAGGATCCCAAGCTGGCCGCGGACCTGGTCCGGTCGCTGAGCTCGACCGACGCCTTGAAGTCCTTCTACGCCGACAGCGGCGCGATCGCCGCGGACACGTCGATCGACGTCTCGGCGGGCGGCCCGGCCGTGGCGACGATCGTCTCGGAGGTCAAGACCGGCAAGCCGGCGCTCCACGTCGCGCTTTCCTCGAAGACGCTCGACCTGATGGGCCGGCTCTCGCAGCAGCTGCTGAGCGGGTCGATCGGCGTCGACGAGGTGCTGCAGCAGCTGGCCGCGTCGGACAAGGGCTGACCACGTGACCGGGTACTCTCCCGCCCCGGTGGACCGGGCCCCGGCCCGGCCCACCGGGCGGCCCGCGCCGGCCCGGCGCGCCCGCGCCCCGCGCGGAACGCGGCTCGAGCGCTTCGCGCCGCTCGTCCTCGTCGCCCCGGCCGTGCTGATCGTCCTCCTGCTGCGGCTGTGGCCGCTGCTGCTCGGCGTCAACTTCTCCTTCACCGGGGACGGCGCCCGCAACGGTACAGCCGTCGGCTTCGACAACTACGCGACGCTGTTCGACGACCCGCTGTTCCACACCGCCGTGCGCAACGTCGGGCTGCTCGTGCTGCTGCTCCCGGTCGCCGTCGCCATCCCCGGCCTGCTCGCCACCTTCATCCACCTGAAGGTGCCCGGGCACCGGATCTACCGCGGCGTCTACTTCTTCCCGGCCGTGCTGTCCCCGGTCATCGTCGGGGCGATCTTCAACCTGCTGCTGGCCTTCGACGGGCCGGTCAACGCCTTGCTGGGCCTCGTCGGCCTCGGCCCGGTGGACTGGCTGGGGAATCCCAGCGTGGCGATCTTCGCCGTCGTCGGGGTGCACGTCTGGGCGACCTTCGGCATGGCGCTGGTCGTCTTCCTCGCCGGTTTCTCCACTTTGGACTCCTCGCTGCTGGACGCGGCCAAAGTGGACGGTGCGTCGCTGCCGCAGACCATCCGGCACGTGATCGTCCCCGGCCTGTCCCGCACCATCCAGTTCGTCTTCGTCACCACCATGATCGGGATGCTGACCTCGATGTTCGGCCTGCTGTACGTGATGACCAACGGCGGCCCGGCCGGGTCGACCTACCTGCCCGAGTTCTACGTCTGGTTCCAGCAGGGGCACCTGAACCAGCCGGCGCTGGCCTCGGCGGCGTCCACGGTGCTGTTCCTGATCATGCTCGTGGTCGGGCTGGCGCAGATCGGCATCCTGCGGCGCGCCGGAAAGGAGGACTGATGCGGGGTTCCCGGCTCACGAAGTGGCTCGCCGCCATCCCCATGGCCGCGCTCGCCCTGGCGACGATCTACCCCCTGGTGTTCACCGCGAACGTCGCGATGAAGGACCGCCGCGAGTACACCCTCGACCGGTTCGCGCCCGCCGGCGCCCTCCGCTGGGACAACATCACCCGGGCGTGGACGAGCGTGGGGATGTCCCGGTACTTCCTCAACTCGGTCGTCGTCGTGGCGTGCTCGGTCGCGGTGCTGCTGCTGCTCGGGTCGATGGCGGGCTTCGCGCTCGGCCGCCTGCGCTTCCGCGGGTCGTCCGCGGTCTACCTGGGCATCCTCGCCGCGCTGTTCGTGCCGTTCCAGGTGATCATGGTCCCGCTCGCGCGGCTGATGGCCGGCACCGGGCTCATCGACACCTACCCGGGGCTGGTGCTCGCCTACGTGGCGCAGTTCCTGCCGTTCACGGTGTTCCTGATGACCAGCTTCTACTCGGCCGTGCCGGCGGAGATCGTCGACGCCGCCCGCGTCGACGGGTCGACCGTCTACGGCGTCTACTGGCGGATCATGCTCCCCCTGGGTGCCCCGGCGCTGCTGTCGGTCGGGGTGCTCAACGCGCTGTTCTGCTGGAACGACGTGCTGATCTCGCTGCTGCTGATGCCGTCGGTGGAGCACCGGACCCTCATGGTCGGGGTGACCGCGCTGCGCGGGCAGTACTCGGCCGACATCCCGACGTTCGCCTCGGGCGTGCTGATCGCCGCGGTGCCGGTGCTGCTCGTCTACCTGTTCCTGCAACGCCAGATCGCCGACGGGGTCACCGCCGGGTCCACGAAGGGATGAAATGCGGATCACTGGTTTCCGGGCCCTCACGACCGTGCAGGAGTGGGGCCGCCCGATCGGTGACGCCAACGGCGTCCACGCCGACGGAGTCGTCCGGATGCCGATCGTCGTCGTCGAGACCGACGAAGGCGTCACCGGCGTCGGGCTCGGCTCGCACGTGCTGGCGGAGACCGTCTTCGCCGCCCTCGAGGGCGAAGACCCGCGTGGCGTGACCGCGCTCTACGACCGGATGCTGCGGCGGATGTTCAAGGCCGGGCACGCCGGCGCGGTGTTCGGCACCATCGGCGCCTTCGACACGGCGTTGTGGGACATCAAGGCGCAGCTGGCGGGCGAACCGCTCTGGCGGCTGCTCGGCGGCCGGGACCGCCGTGTGCCCGCCTACGCCTCGGGTCTCGACATCGCCCTGGACGACGACGAGCTGGCCGGGCTGTACCGGACCTACGCCGGCCACGGGCTGCGCGCGGCGAAGCTCAAGGGCGGCCTGGACATCGACCGCGACCGCCGCCGCCTCGGCCTCGTCCGCGACGTCCTCGTCGAGGCCGGCGGCGGTGACCGCCCGGGCCTGATGCTGGACGTCAACGAGAACTGGACGCGCAAGCAGGCGGTGCGGCACATCGGCGAGCTCGAACGGACCCTCGACCTGACCTGGATCGAGGAACCCGTGCGGCGCTGGGACGTGGACGGCCACGCGGCCGTCGGCCGCGGCGTCCGCGCCTCGGTGGCCACCGGGGAGAACCTCACCGGGCTGGAGCAGCACCGGCCGCTGATCACGGCCGGCGCGGTCGACATCGTCCAGACGGCCGCGGGCTGGGGCGTCACCCACTTCCTGCGGGTCGCCGCCCTCGCCCACGCCCACGACCTGCCGGTCAGCCCGATCGGGACGACCCCGGTCGGGCTGGCGCACGCCGCGACCGCGGTGCCCAACCACCTGGTCACCGAGCTGCAGGACCTCCGCCCCCCGCTCGGCGTGTCCCTGGCCCACGAAATCGGCGACGGCGCCTTCATCCTGAGTGACTCCCCGGGCCTGGGCATCCGCCTCGACGAAGCAGCCATTGCGGCCGCCGGCCACCGGCTCCCGGACCCGGGGTCCGACGGGACGCACATCCGCCCTGATCGCGCCGGTCACTACCTGTTCCCGGCGTCCGGCAACGGCCACCGCACAGCGGCAGAGCTCACGTGATTCGGAGCCAGCACGCGTGATTGGCGGGTCCACACGCGTGATTAGAGAGTCGACACGCGTGATTGGCGGGTCGACACGGGGTGGTCGCCGTGTCGTCGCCCGGATCACGCGTGTCGGCTCCGGAATCACCCGTGTCGACCCTTCGCGCCCGCTTGGGCGGTCGGGGTGGTGACGCTGTCGGCGACCCATCGCCGCTCCGCACTCAACCGACGGGGAACTTGACCGCCGTCAGCTCCTCCGAAACCGCCCAGAGCCGCCGCTGGATCGCCGCGTCGTAGGACTGCGGGCTGGAGGCGACCACCTGCGGACGCCCGCGGTAGCCGCCCGGGCCGGCCGGGCCGTAGTACTGGCCGCCCAGGGCGGCCGGGTCGGTGGCCGCGCGCAGGGTCGGGAGGGCGCCGCGCTCCGAGCTCTGGGTGATCAGCGGGGCCACCACCGGGAAGAGCGCGCGCAGCAGCGGCGGGGAGTTGCGCACCAGTTCCGTACGGGCCACGCCGGGGTGCGCGGCGATCGACGCCGTCGTGCCGTGCGGGGCGAGGCGGCGCTGCAGCTCGTAGGCGAACATCAGGTTGGCCAGCTTGGCCTGCCCGTAGGCCGCGACGCGGTCGTAGGAGTTCTCCCACTGCAGGTCGTCGAAGTGGATCGCGGCGCGGAGGCGGTGGGCGATGCTGGCGACCGTCACCACGCGCGAGCCCTCGACCGGGAGCAGCAGGTCCAGCAGCAGGCCGGTCCACGCGAAGTGCCCGAGGTGGTTCGTGCCGAACTGCAGCTCGAAGCCGTCCCGGGTGGTCTGGCGCGGCGGGTACATGACGCCGGCGTTGTTGATCAGCAGGTCGATCTTCGGCAGCGTGGCGTGCAGGTCGGCCGCGGCGGCCCGGACCGACTCGAGCGACGACAGATCCAGCTTCTGCACCGTGACGTCGGCCGCCGCGCCGAGCCGCGCGGCCGCCTGCTTGCCCTTTTCGACGTCGCGGACGGCGAGCACCACCGTCGCCCCGTGCTCGGCCAGCACCTTCGCCGTGTCGAACCCGAGGCCGGTGTTGGCGCCGGTGATCACGGCCACGCGGCCGCGCTGGCTGGGGACCTCCTGCTCGGTCCAGTTGTCGCTCATGGCGGTCCTTCCGGGTCGCGGCCCTTTCGGACCGTCGGTCTGTTATGACTCCGACGCTAAGGAACCGTCGGTCTATTGTCAAGAGACTGCCGGTCTCCAATCTCGCGGCCGGCGCGTTACCCTGGTCTCATGACGTTCCAGCGGGCGCGCAGCGCGGAGCAGCGAGAGGAGCGGCGCCGCACCATCCTCGACACGGCGCTGAAGATGCTCGACGAGATGCCGGTGACCGAGGTGAGCCTCAACGAGCTCAGCCGCCGGGTCGGCCTGGCCAAGTCGAACGTCCTGCGCTACTTCGAATCCCGTGAGGCGGTGTTGCTCGAACTGCTCGACCGCGCCCTGCGGGACTGGCTGGCCGAGGTCTCCGACGAGGTGGCCGCGGGCGTCGCCGCCGACCTTCCGGCACGGGAGCGGGCCGAGGCCTTCGCGGCGGTGATCTCCCGCTCGCTGGCCCGCCGCACGGTGCTCTGCGACCTCATCGGCGCGCAAGCGGGCGTCCTGGAGCACAACGTGTCCACCGACGTCGTCGTGCGGTTCAAGCGATCGGCCCTCGGCGGGCTGGACGGGATGGGCGAACTGCTCCGGCGGGCCGTGCCCGAAGTCGGCGGCGAAGCGGCACAGGTGTGCCTGCTGGCCATGATCCTGGCCGGCGGCCTGTGGACCCACTGCCGCCCGTCACCCAGCGCCCTGGCGGCGTACGAAGCGGACCCGGCGCTGACCGCGCTCCGGCTGGACCTGGCGCCGGCCTTGGAACACGGGCTGGCCCTGCTGATCACCGGGGCCATGGCCCGCAACGGCTGATTCCCCGCACGGTCGCGGGTGGTCCGGACCAGTCCGGTGCCGGACCGGCCATGTCGTCACAAATGCCGTGAAACGGCCCTGCGCGCGGGTGGTAGACCCGGAACACCCGCGCCGC
The DNA here is from genome assembly GCF_040681595.1 of Amycolatopsis sp. NPDC051716. NCBI lineage: Bacteria > Bacillati > Actinomycetota > Actinomycetes > Pseudonocardiales > Pseudonocardiaceae > Amycolatopsis > Amycolatopsis sp. NPDC051716. The sequence goes on from NZ_JBFAZA010000007.1 coordinate 145,436, forward strand.
ACCGCTTTCCGACCGGCGGCGCCTTGCCCGGCAAAGGAGTCCGCATGTCCGTGCGTCGCTGCCTCGGAGCGCTCGGCGCCCTCACCGCCGCCGTCGGCTCGGCCGTCGCCGTCCCCGCCACCGCGGACGCCGCCGATTCCTGCTCCGCCTACACCAACCGCGCCGTCCTCGGCGGCTACGAGCAGACCCTGACCTGCGTCGGCAGCTCCTTCCGCGTGGTGGCCGGTCTGGGGACCACGCTGACCGCCGCGGCCGCCGAAGCCACCTCACTGGTCCAGGACCCGGCCATCGCTGCCCTGAAGTGCACCTCGTACAACGGCAGCAGCACCCAGCTCGGCGGCTTCGGCGTGACGCTTCAGTGCACCGGCCCGGCCGGCCTCACCTTCCGGCAGGGCATGGGCACCACCCTCACCGACGCCGCCCACGAGGCACACACGCTCGCGCAGATCTACGCGGGCACCGGCCAGCTGTGCTCCGACTACGCCTCGAACCCGGTCACCGGCGGGTTCAGCGTGACCCTCCAGTGCACCGCCCCGGCCGGCCTCTACTTCGTCACCGGCACCGGCACGAAGCTCACCGACGCGGCCGCCGCGGCCCGCGCCCTGATCCACTTCTGACGGGTCACATCCGCTCGGCGAGGTCGCGCGCGACCTCCACGGCGATCTCCCGCGCCCGGACCGCGAGCGGGGATTCGGTGCGCCCGGCCGGCCAGTGCAGGGACAGCTCGCGGGTGGGCGACGGCTTCAGCGGGTGGATGGCGAGCTGCTCGTCGGCCCAGGCGTCCTGGCCGTGCAGGGCGAGCCACGGCAGCACCGCCCAGCCGATGCCCGCCCGCACCATCGACAGGATCGTTTCGTGGCCCGTCGTGCGGAACACGAACCGCGGCTGCGCGCCGGCGCGGGCGAACGTCCGCTCCAGCCACCGCTGGTGGTGGGTGCGCGGCCAGGCGACCATCGGGACCCCGTCGAGCAGCTTCACCCGCACCGGGCCGCCGCCGGGAACCGCACCGGCGCCCGTCACCAGGAGGTAGGGCTCGTCGAAGAGCTTGACGTGCTCGACGTCGCCGTCGACCGGGCCGTCGTGGAACAGCAGGTCGAGCTCGCCGATCCGCGGGTCCTCCGGCGGCACGTCGGACAGCCTGATGTCGCAGCCGGGGTGCTCGTCCAGCAGCCGGCGGATGACGGCGGGCAGGATCAGGTTCGACACGCTCTGGAAGGTGCCGATGTCGATGCGGCCGTGGCCCGCCCGGAACCGGCCGACGGCGTCGGTCAGCGTCGCCGCCTTCGCCAGCAGCTCGCGGCCGTGGGCCAGGACCACCTCGCCGAGCCGGGTGATCCGGACCGGCCTCGGCCCGCCGGGACGGTCGAAGACCGGGCCGCCGACGGCTTTCTCCAGCGCGGCGATCTGCTGGCTCACCGAGGATTGCGTGTAGCCGAGCCGGGCCGCCGCCTGTCCGAACGTGCCCTCCTCGGCGATGGCGGCCATGGTCCGCAGGTGCCGCAGCTCGAAGTCCGCCATAGCGAACTAACATAGCCGATGGCGATCGATTCGATCGGAATTCATCGCTTTTCGTGATGTCTTCGCGGACCTAGCGTGGTTCCCATGACGACCACGAGCACGATCGATCCGGCGACCACGGCGGCCCGGCCCCGCCTCCCCAGGCTCGTCTGGGCCCTGGCGGCCACGCACTTCGTCGGCCGGGCCGGCGGTGTGGTGCGGGCGTTCCTGGTGCTGTACCTGACGCAGGCGCAGCACCTCTCCCCCGCGGCCGCGGGCTCGGTGGTCGCGGCGGCCGGGCTGGGCGACATCGGCTCCCAGCTGCTCGGCGGCTGGCTGGGCGACCGGATCGGCCGGCGCAACACCATGCTGGCCGGCTTCCTCGGGGCCGCCGCGGCGCTCACCGCGCTCGGCTCGGCGGACTCGCTGCCCGGCATCTGGACGGCCGCCGTGGGCGTCGGGCTGACGATCGAGCTGTTCCGGCCGGCCGGGTCGGCCGCGGTGGCCGATCTGCCGGCGTCCCAGCGGATCCGCGCGTTCGGCGTGCTCTACTGGGCGGCCAACCTCGGCTTCTCGGTCGCCACGATCGCCGCGGGGATCCTCGCCAAGTACGGCTACGGGCTGCTGTTCTGGATCAACGTGCTCGCCTCGCTGGCCGCGGCGCTGATCGTCTGGCGCCGGGTGCCGGAAACCCGGCCGGCGGGATCGGTGCGGACACGGCGGCCGCTGCTGCCCGTCGTGCTGCGCGACCGGTTGATGCTCGCGATGCTGGCGCTGCACACCGGCTACTTCACGCTGTTCCTGCAGACGTTCACGACGTTGCCGCTGCTGATGGCGGCCGGCGGTCTCGGTCCGGCGGCCTACGGCGGAGTCCTGGCCCTGAACGGGATCGCCGTCGTCGCGCTCCAGCCGCTGGCGGTCCGGTGGCTCGCCGGCCGCAACGGCACCGCGGTGTCGGCCGCCTCGATGCTCCTGGTCGGCCTGGGCGCCGGGCTCGGTGCCGTGAGCACGGGCACCGCCGCTTTCGCCGGCTCGGTCCTGCTCTGGACGCTCGGGCAGATCGGGATCGCCGTCCGGTTCGGCGACACCTTCGCCGGCCTCGCCCCGGCCGAGCTGCGCGGCGGCTACCTGGGCCTGGCTTCGACGACCTGGAGCGTCGGCGCGGTGCTCGGCCCGCTGGCCGGAACCGCACTGCTCCAGCTGGCCGGGCCGGTCGTTCTCGGGGCGGCCTGCGCGGTCGGCGGGATCGTCCTCTTCGCCGCTCAGCGGGCGCTCGGACCGGCCCTGCGGCGCCGGACCGCCGCCCACGCCTGAAACCCCTGACGACCACACCCCGCACGACCACCACGGAAAGGCCATCCCATGAGCACGTACGTCCTGATCCACGGAGGCGGCGACGCCGGCTGGGCCTGGCACCTCGTCGGCGTCGAGCTTCGAGCCCGGGGCCACGAGGTGGTGGCCCCGGACCTGCCCGCCGACGACGCGTCGGCCACGCTCACCGACTACGCCGACGCGGTGGTCGAAGCCGTCGGCGACCGGACGGACCTGGTCGTCGTCGGCCACTCGTTCGGCGGGTTCACCGCCCCGCTGGTCGCCGACCGGCTCGCGGCCGGCCTGCTGGTCCTGGTGGCCGGGATGATCCCCGCGCCCGGCGAGTCGCCCGACGACTGGGGCCGCAACACCGGGTGCGGCGAGGCGGTGCGGGCCCAGGCGGCGCGCGACGGTGGCCGCACCGGCCACGAAGACCCGCACGTCAGCTTCTACCACGACGTCCCGCGGGCCCTCGCGGACGAAGCGCTGGGCCGGGAGCGGGCCCACCCCTCCCCGACCGCGATGCGGGAACCGTGGCCGCTGGACGCGTGGCCGGCGGTGCCCACCCGGTTCGTGCTGTGCCGCGAGGACCGCTGCTTCCCGCCGGACTTCTTCCGCCGGCTGGCGGCCGAGCGGCTCGGCATCGTGCCGGACGAGATCACCGCCGGTCACTGCGTCGCGCTCAGCCGCCCCGCCGCACTGGCCGACCTCCTCGAGAGCTACCGGTGAACTCAGAAGCCGGGGAACACCCGGCGCAGCTCGTCGAGCGTGACGCCGCCTTCGACGGTGACACCCTTGTCGTACGGCGCCTTGAGGCGGCCGCTGAGCAGCCGGACGAACGCCTCCGCCGGCCCGGTGAACGTCGCGGACGGCGCCTCGAGGTGGTCCACCACGGTGACCGCGTCGTCGATCACCAGGCCGGCGCCGGGAACCGCGAGGGACACCGGGTTCGCGAGCTCGGCCGGCTTCGCGAGGAAGCCCAGCATGAACCCGATGGGCCCGGTCAGGAGGTCGACCAGCACCGCGGCCGAGTCCGCATCGACCCCGGCCTCGGAGTCGAAGGCGACGCGCACGTCCCACGAGTGGTTGGCCACCTCGCTCAGCCGCATGCCCAGCGCGGTCACCAGCGGCACCGGCTCCGGCAGGAAGCCGAGGTCGACGGTCAGCGACGAGTGCTGCTCGGGCGTGAACGCCTCGACCGTTTCGAGCCAGCGGCCGTTGTGCTCCAGGAACCCTTCGGCCTGCGCCCGCGGCGCGGACCCGTCCCAGCGGGCCCAGATCGTCTGGTTGTCTTCGGCGGCCACGGTCTCGCCGGCGGCCCGCGCGAGGGGTGCGCGGCCGATCTCGGCGCCGCTGCCGAGGTGGGACAGGGCCTGGGCGACGGTCCACTCCTCGGCACCGCTGGGTGCGGCCAGCTGGTCGTCGGTGAGGCCGCGGACGAGGGCGGCGAGCGTGTCGTGCTCGGAACGGAGAGCGGTGATCGTGCGGTCCACGAGTGGGGTCATGCCACCGTCAACTCCCGGAGGGACGCAGGTGTTCCGGGGATCACCGTGCTTGCTAGGTTTCCCCGGTGAGCCTCCTCGATGACGTGGCCGAGCGCGACGGCTGGCGCTGCTGGGTGTGCGACGAGCCGGTCGACCCCGGCATGTCGGTGAACGACCCGCGCGGGCCCAGCGTCGACAGCCGGACCGCCGACCGGAAGGCCAAGGTCGCCGAGCGGCTCGCGCACCGCGGGTGCAACACCCGCAAGGGTGCGGTCAAGGTGGTCATCGGCTGGCCGGACCGCCTGCACGTGGCCGAACCCGCGCCGCTGATCACCGTGGCCGGGCGGCTGGAGCGCAAGGGCGGCCGGGAGATGGTGGCCCGCTGCCCGACCGAGCAGGACGCCCGGGAAGCGGCGGACTGGCTGGTGGACCGGTTTTCCCGGCTGGTACCGGGGCTGCCGGTCACCGCCGACGTCCAGCCCGGCGGCGGTCAGTTCCTCGTCATCCTGGCCACCGGCCGCCGCTGACCGGCGTTGATCGGCACTGACGGGCACTGACGGGCACTGACGGGCGCTGACCGGCGTGGTGGACCCCGCGGCCGCCGCCGTGGTAGAAGTAGAACCTGTTTCACTTCTGCCCGCCTGGAGGTGCGCGGATGAGCGTCCCGACGGTGACCGAACTGCTGCTGGCCCGCGCGGGCGACGAGCGTCCGGGACTGCGGTTCGAGGACGAAACGTGCTCCTGGGCCGAGCACGTCCGAACTTCCGCGCGCTGGGCGGCCGGCCTGCGCCAAGCGTTGCGCCCGGACGAACCGCCCCACGTCGGCGTCCTGGCCGACAACGTGCCGGCGTTCTCCCTCCTCCTGGGTGCCTGCGCGTTCGCCGGAGCGGTGCTGGTCGGGCTCAACCCGACCCGGCGCGGGGAAGCCCTCGCGCGCGACATCCGGCTCGCCGACTGCCAGTTCGTGCTCGCCGAGCGGAAGTACCGGCCCCTGCTGGCCGGACTGGACCTCGGCGGGATCGGCGTGCGCGACCTGGAATCCTGGGCGCCGCCGAACGAACCGGCCGAGCCCGTCCCCGCGGCCGCGGACGATCTGCTGATGCTGATCTTCACCTCCGGCACCAGCGGCGACCCGAAAGCGGTGCGCTGCACCCACGGCAAGATCGCCTTCCCCGGCGCGATGCTCGCCGAGCGCTTCCGGCTGTCCACATCGGACACCGTCTACGTCACGATGCCGCTGTTCCACTCGAACGCCATCATGGCCGGCTGGGCCGTCGGGCTCGCGGCCGGCGCGGCCATCGCCCTGCGCCGCCGGTTCTCCGCCTCCGGCTTCCTGCCCGACGTGCGGAAGTTCGGGGCGACCTACGCCAACTACGTCGGCAAGCCACTGTCCTATGTGGTCGCCACCCCGCCGCTGCCGGACGACGCCGACAACCCCCTGCGCCTCGTCTACGGGAACGAAGGGGCGAGCGCCGACCTCGCCGCGTTCGAGAAGCGCTTCGGCTGCAAGGTCGTCGACGCGTTCGGCTCCACCGAGGGCGGCGTGGGCTTCGCCCGCACCGACGACACCCCGCCGGGCTCACTGGGCCGGCCGGCCGGCGACGTGGCCATCCTCCATCCGGACACCGGCCGCCGCTGCCCGCCGGCCGAGTTCGACGCCGACGGCCACCTGGTCAACGCGGCGGAGGCCGTCGGCGAACTGGTCAACACCGACGGTGCCGGCTGGTTCGCCGGGTACTACCGTGACCCGCAAGCCGACGCCGAGCGGCTGCGCGACGGCCGCTTCCACACCGGCGACCTCGCCTACGCCGACGCGGCCGGCTTCTGCTACTTCGCCGGCCGGCTCGGCGACTGGCTCCGCGTCGACGGGGAAAACCTCGGCACGGCCCCGGTCGAGCGCATCCTGCTGCGGCACCCCGCGATCACCGACGCCGCCGTCTACGCGGTGCCCGACCCGGTGACCGGCGACCAGGTGATGGCCGCCATCGTCACCGACGGCACACCCCTGGAGCCGGCCGGCTTCGGCCGTTTCCTGGCCGGCCAGGCCGACCTCGGCCCCAAACAGGTGCCCCGGTACGTCCGCACGGTCCGGCAGCTCCCGCGGACCTCGACGTTCAAGGTCGTCAAGCGGCAGCTGTCCGCCGAGGGCCTCGACGGCGCCGACGTGCTCTGGGAGCGGGCGGGCAAGGAGATCGCCTACACCCGCCTGACCCCGGCGGCCCGCGCTAAACTCTGACATCAGTGTCAGAGGAAGACCTTCAGGCACGGGTCACACGAGGAGGCGTCCGTGCGGATCGGCGAACTGGCGGCCCGGACCGGCGTGAGTGTCCGGTCCCTGCGCTACTACGAGCAGCAAGGCCTGCTCACCAGCACCCGCAGCGCGAGCGGGCAACGGCACTACACCGCCGTCGAGGTCGAGCGGGTCGGGTTCATCCAGCGCATGTTCGCCGCCGGCCTGTCCAGCAGCACGATCGCCGACCTGTTCCCCTGCATCGACTCCCCCGGCGAGGAAACCTCCGACGCGGCCGAGCGGCGGATGGTCCAGGAACGCGACCGGCTCACCGAGCACATCGCCGAGCTGATCCGCACGCGCGACTCCCTGGACCAGCTCATCGCCACCAACCGCGCCCACCGCGCCACCCTCCCGGCACCGAACTAGGCCTCGGCCCCTGCGCCGATCACGTGCGCCGGCGTCACGCGGCCGGGGGCACCACGCCGCTACGAGCGGTTGAGCGCCCACGGCATCAGCTTCTCCGCGAGCGCCCGGCTGAACGGGCGGCCCAGCTCCTGCAGCTCGACGCAGGCAGCCTCGCCGATCCGGGCGTAGGGGGTCACGCTGTTCTCGTCGGTCGCCTTCTCGAGCTCGGCCCGGCGGGCCGCACCCGCGGGCGTGAACGTCAGGCCGGTGTCGCCGGTGAGCCAGTCGCGCTCGCGCAGGCCGGCGACCGCCCGGTTCCAGTCCTCTTCGGACCACGACCGGGAGGTGCGCAGCGTCTCGGCGGGGACCGCACCCGAAGCCGCGTGGGTGATGAGGGCTTCGATGCCGCTCAGCCCGGCCGTCAGCAGGGCGGCGACGTGTGCGTCGCCGCGGTACTCCCGGAGCAGCGTCTGCGCGTGCCACAGGACCAGGTGGGGTTCGGTCGGCCACGGCAGCGCCGCGTGGGCGGCGAACAGCGGGCGGCCGGTGACGTCGTCGGCGACCGTCTCGGCGGCCTCGCGCAGCAAAGCGGCGGCCTTGCGCATTTCCGGCGCGGTGATCGCCTCGCCCAGGATGCCGCGCAACGCCCGGTCGGCCGCGGCGTACCGCGCGGCCAGGACGGCGGCCGGGTCGGTGGTGGCCCAGGCGGCGGCGATCGACTCCCGGACGAGGGCCGGGTTGAAGTTGTAGAAGGTCGCGACCACGACCGGCGCCGGGACCGCGCCGAGCGGCGCGGACCGTGACGCGAAATAGCCGGCGCGACCGGTGACGCCGAGCTCCGCGTAGGCGGCCGCGGCCTCCGGGGCGAAGTAGATCATTCCGTGGTACGGCTCGAGAATTCGCCAGGTCCGGCGCGCCACTTCGATCACGCGGTCAACATACCATCCGGTCGGTATGACGGGGCCCGGCGAACCGCGGCCGGCCGTTTCCTCGATAGCGAACGGATAGCGCGGCTGAGCCACGATCTCCCGGTCGATTCCCGCTACTGAGAGGAGTGATCATGGCTCGCATGATCAACACCCTGGGTGACCGGCTGCTGGGGCTGTTCCTGCGCGAGGTCAAGGCCGGCGCGTGCATCCCCGAGCACGGCCAGGTCTGCAAGACCCTGCACTACGACTGCTACGGCAACTGCAAGTAACCGCGGCACCCACGCCTTTCCCGCCGCGCCCCTTGCGGCGGGAAAGGCGTTCCGAAGGGGGTTCACGATGATCGGCGCCCAGTTCGTGCTCGCCGCCCGGGTCCTGATCGGGCTGGTGTTCGCGGTCGCGGCCGTCGGCAAGCTCGCCGGGCGGGCGCGGCTGGTGGAGTTCGCGGATTCGCTGGCGCCGCTCGGCCGGTCGCCGGTGGGCTGGCTGCCGATCGCCGCCGGGACCGCCGTCGCCGAGCTGGCCGTGGCCGTGCTCGTCGGGTTCTCCCCCACCTACCGGCTCGGGCTCGGGCTGGCGACGGCGGTGATGCTCGTGTTCTGCGCCGCGATCGCCCGTTCGATGCGGCTGGGCCGCCGCGTCACCTGCCGCTGCTTCGGCCGCTCCGGGGCGGTTCTCGGCCGTGCCCACCTCGTCCGCAACGCACTCCTCGCCGGGGTGGCCGCCGCGGCCCTCGCCGTCTCGCCGGGGCCCGGTCTCGGCCTCGACACCGGCGCGGCCGCCGCGCTCGTCGGCGCGTTCGCCGCACTCGTCGCGATCAACTGGGACAGCCTGGCCGGCCTGGTCGGCCGGGCGGACACCGCCCACCGCTGAAAAGAGGTATCTCATGTCGTTCCTGGTGGCCGTGGTCGCGGTGCTGGCCGTGCTGACGGTGCTCAACCTCCTGCTGTCCTCGGCGATCATCCGGCTGCTGAACGAGCAACGGCGGCCCGTGCCGCCCGACCTGCCGGCCGTGGGCACCGAGATCGGGACGTTCGAGGTGACCGACGCCGACGGCCGGACCGTCACCGACCGCGAGCTGGACGACGTGCTCGTCGCCTTCCTGTCGCCGACCTGCGGGCCGTGCCGGCGCATCGCCGGCAAGCTCACCGAGCCGACCGTCGCGTTCGTCATCGACGGCGGTGACCGGGACAAGGCCGTCGAGTACGCGGCCGGGCTCGGCTCCGCGGTGCGCGTCGCCTTCGTCGGCGACCGCAGCCCGGTGTCGGCCGCCTTCAACGCCGGCGACGTGACGCCGACCCTGGTCCGCGTCCGGGACCACCGGATCGCCGCCGCCGGCCACGACCTCGACGCCGTGCGCCCGCAGCACGTCCGATGAACCCGGTCCGGGCGGCGGGCCCCGCGTTCGGCATCGCCTGGCGCGCGTCCCGGGTGGCCACCGGCGGCTCGGTCGCGCTGGCGGTGCTCGCCTCGGCCGTGCCGGCGGTGTCGGCGTGGCTGGGAAAGCTGCTGTTCGACGAGCTGGCCGGCGGCCGGGACAGCGGTGGCCCGGACCGGGGCCTGATCGTGCTGCTGGCCATCGGCTCGGCGGCCGGCCTCGCCGTCGCGGCCGCGATCACCGCCGTCGCCTCCTACTGCACCGCGATCGTGCGGGCCAAGTCCGCGCTCGAGGCGGAGGACCGCCTGGTCGGGGCGGTCGGCGCGCTCCCCGGGTTGCGCCGGCTCGAGGACCCGGCGTTCCTGGACCAGGTGCGGCTGGCCGAGCAGGGCGCGCAGGAGGCGGCGCCCGCGGTGCTGGCCCTGACGGTCGAGTCGGTGCGCACCCTGGTCGCCGTGCTCGGGTTCGGCGGCGCGGTCCTGCTCGTGTGGCCGCCGATGGCCGGGCTGCTCGCCGCTTCACTGGCGGCGGCGGCGATCTCCCAGCTGACGTTGTCCCGCCTGCGCGCGCGGGAGGCCGAGGCGATGATGGCCACCCAGCGCCAGCGGTTCCTGTTCCGCTCGCTGTGCTCGGACATCCGCGCGGCCAAGGAGACCCGGCTCTTCGGCCTGGCGGACCTGTTCCGGTCGCGCATGGTGACCGCCGTCCGGACCGCCACGGCCAGTGAATGCGCCATGCAGCGCCGGATCGCCGTTGCCGGGATCGCCGCCGCGGTCGTGTCGGCGGTGGTGGCCGGCATCGCCCTCGTGGTCGCCGCGACCGGCGCCGCCCGGGGGTCGCTGTCCATCGGCGACGTCACCCTCTTCACCGCCGCGGTGGCCGGCATCCAGTCACCGGTGGGCGCGCTGCTGGGCCAGCTCGGCCGGGCCGGCGGCTCGCTCGGCCTGTTCCGGCACTACCTCGACGTCGTCACGACCGAACCCGACCTGGTCTCCGGGACGGCCGCCGTGCCCGCGCTGACGACCGGCATCGAACTGCGGGACGTGTGGTTCCGGTACGACCCGGCCGGCCCGTGGGTGCTGCGCGGGGTCGACCTGGTGATCCCCGCCGGTGCCGCGGTCGGGCTGGTCGGGGTGAACGGGGCGGGCAAGTCGACGCTCGTGAAGCTGCTGTGCCGCTTCTACGACCCCGACCGCGGCCGGATCCTGTGGGACGGCGTGGACATCCGCACCTGCGACCCGGCCTCGTTGCGGGCCCGCCTCGGTGCCACCTTCCAGGACTTCACCAGCTACGACCTCACCGCGGCCGACAACATCGGCATCGGCGACGTCGGCCGCCTCGGCGATCTCGGCCGCGTTCGCGCGGCGGCCCGCCTGGCCGAGATCGACCCGGCGTTGTCGGCGTTGCCGCGCGGCTACGAAACCCTGTTGTCCCGGGCCTTCCTGGACGTCGACGACAAGGCCGGGGCGGCGCTGTCCGGCGGGCAGTGGCAGCGGGTCGCGCTGGCCCGCTCGCTCATGCGCGACGAGGCCGACCTGCTCATCCTCGACGAACCCAGCTCCGGCATGGACGCCGACGCCGAAACCCGGACCCACGAGGCACTGCGCGCCCATCGGGCCGGCCGGACGAGCGTGCTGATCTCCCACCGCCTGTCCGCCCTGCGCGGCGCGGACCGGATCGTCGTGCTCGGCGGCGGCCGGGTGCTCGAACAGGGCACCCACGACGAGCTCCTCACCGCGGGCGGCGAGTACGCCCGCCTGTTCTCGTTGCAGGCCAAGGGATATGCGATGGCGGAGGCGTGATGGCCGGGCTCGTGGTGGTCGCGGTGGTCGTGGTGCTGCTGCTGGTCCTGCTGGTTCTCCTGCGCCGCCGGTATGTGGTGGCCCGCGTCTGGGGTCACAGCATGTCCCCGACCTTCCACGACGGCGAGCGGGTCGTCGCGACCCGGCGGCCCCACTACCGCGTCGGGGACGTGATCGTCTTCCGGCCGCGCTCCGCGGCAACCGATGTCGCTTGGCGCATCAAGCGGATCGCCGCGGTCGCCGGCGATCCGGTCCCCGCCTGGCTGAAGACGGACCACCCTGTCGTCCCGGCCGGGCACGTGGTGGTCGTCGGCGACAACACCGGCCACAGCGAGGATTCCCGCCAGCTCGGCTACATCGACCTCACCGCCGTGGCCGGCGCGGTCCCTCACCGCGCCGCACCCGACGGCAACA
>NZ_JBFAZA010000007.1:156983-186389 GCF_040681595.1 Amycolatopsis sp. NPDC051716
CTGACCACCGATCTCCGCCAGCACCCGCTCCACACCCACCCGTTCCACCGGACTGTCGAACCGATCCTGCAGACGCAGAGCCGCGTGCGCGAGACGACGAGCAGCAGCCCGGTCACCCGCCACAGCGAAAACCCCCACCAACTCGGTCACGTCAACCTCACCACCGTCGCCGGAACCGTCCCTCACCGCGCCGCACCCGACGGCAACTGACCACCGATCTCCGCCAGCACCCGCTCCACACCCACCCGTTCCACCGGACTGTCGAACCGATCCTGCAGACGCAGAGCCGCGTGCGCGAGACGGCGAGCAGCAGCCCGGTCACCGGCGGACAGCTCGATCGAGGCCAGCGCGAGCAGCGCGGCGGACTCGGCGTCCGGACGGCGGGTCCGGCGGGCCAGGCCCAGCGCGCGATCCGCGCACCTCCGGGCGGCGAGCAGGTCGCCGTTCGCGCGGTGGGCGTCGGCTTCGGCGGCCAGGCACCAGGTCCAGCCGATCGGGTCGCCGTGCTGCTCCGCCAGGCCGCGGGCCTGCTCGGCGAGGCCGACCGCGGTCGCCGCGTCGCCGCAGGCCAGTGCGGTGCGCACGACCACGAGCCGCACCTGGGCGCGCGTTTTCCAGTCGCCCGCGGCGTCGGCCAGCCGCAAGGCCTTCGCGCCGTGCACCCGCGCCGCGCCGAGGTCGCCGAGGTGGTCCCGGTACAGGGCGGCCAGCGTGCCGTGGCAGCCCGACATGCCCGCCAGGTTGCCGGACTTCCGGAAGCACCCGACCGCCTCGCGCACGGCGGTGATCGCGCGGTGCCAGTCCCCGCACCGCTCGTACGCGTCGCCCAGCTTGGTCAGCACCTCGGCCCGCAGCGCGAAGTCGACGTCTCGCAGCGGCACCTCGTTCAGGATGGCGACGACGTCGGCGTACCGGCTGCGGTGCATCCGCGCGGTCGCCGTGACCAGCGCCGCGGTCACCCGCACCACCGGGTCCGGGCCGCCCACGGCCGTCAGCCGCGCGGCCGCCCGGGCGCCGTGGTCGGACAGGTCGAGCCGCACGAGCGGCGCCCGCAGCACCAGCAGCAGCGCCGCCGCGAGCCGGAGCAGGCCGCCACGCACGGCCAGGGCGAACACCGCGAGCAGGACGTCGACGTCCGCGCCCACCCACGACAGCGGCTCCTTCACCACGTGCCCCAGCACGTCCCGGCCCAGCGGCGCGGCGGTCTCGGCGAGCACGGTGTAGCCGACCGGGGCGCCCAAGATGCCCTCGTAGGCGTGCCGGGTCAGCGCGACCGCCCAGCCGGCCAGCCGGTTCAGGGGGCCCGCGTCGAGCGACGGGCCGACCGTCCGGCAGTAGGCCCGCACGAGGTCGTGCATCCGGTAGCGGGGCACGCCGTCGCGCCCCGGGCCGGCCTGGTCGAGCAGGTTCATCGCGCACAGGTGCGCCAGCACCTCCTCGGTGCGGGCGAGCGGTACGTCGAGCACGGGCGCGAGCGGCCAGCCGGTGAACGTGGCCGATCCGATCGCCGCCAGCGCCAGCATCGCGGCCCGCGTTTCCCGGTCCAGCAACCGGAAGCTGGTGTCGAGACTGTCCCGCACGCTGCGCTGCCCGGCCACCAGCTCCCGCATCCGCCTCGACTCGTCGGACAGCCGGGCGGCCAGCTCCGCCACGCTGAGCTTGGGGTACGCGGCGAGCTGCGCCCCGGCGATCCGCAACGCGAGCGGCACGCCCCCGCACGCCTCGATCACCGTGGCGACCGTGCCGTCGCCGTCACCGTCGTCCAGCCGCGCCGCGCCCGCGACGTTCGCCAGCACGGTCCCGGCCACCTGGTCCGGCAGCGGCCCGAGCGGCACCCGGACCGCCGACTCGACCTCGGGCAGCACGGACCTGCTGGTCACGATCGTGGCGCAGCCCGGATCGGCGGCCAGGAGCGGCTCGATCTGCCCGGCGGTGGCGGCGTTGTCGAGCAGCACGAGCACCCGCTTGCCCGCCGTGCGGCTGCGGAATTCGGCCGTGCGCTCCTCGACGGTGGCCGGCATCGACCGCGCCGGCACGCCGAGCGCGCGGAGGAAGCCGCCGAGGACGTCGTGCGGGGCGGCCGGCCGGGCATCGGCGCCGCGCAGGTCGGCGTAGAGCTGCCCGTCGGGGTGGGCGTGCCCCGACGCCGCGCCCGCGTGCACGGCCAGCGCCGTTTTGCCGATCCCGGGCATCCCGGTGACCAGCACCAGCGGTGGCGCGTCGGTCCGGCGCGTCACCGCCGCCCTGATCGCGGCGGACTCCGCCGCGCGCCCGGCGAACCCGGCGGTCCGCGGCGGCAGCTGGGCGGGCACGACAGCCGCCGCCGGAGGCGTTCCGACGGCGAGGATCTCCGCCTCCAGCGCCAGCAGCTCGGGGGACGGATCCACGCCCAGTTCGTCCCGCAGCACGCGCCGGGCCTCGTGGAACGCCGCCAGCGCGTCGGCTCGCCGCCCGGCGCGGTGCAGCGCCAGCATCCGCCGGTGGTGCAGGCCCTCGCGCAGCGGGTGCGCTCGCACCAGCGCGCTCAGCTCGGGCAGCAGCCGCGCGGCCCGCCCGCACGCGAGCTCCGCGTCGATCCACTCTTCGACCAGGCACATCCGCAGCTCGTCCAGCCGGAGCAGCTCCGCACCGGCCAGGTACGGGGTCACCCCGCCCAGCGGTGTCCCGGCCCACCGGTCGAGCGCGGAGCGCAGCAGGCCGGCCGTGTCCGCGGGATCCCCGGCCGCCCGCGCCGTGCTGAGCAGCCGCCGCACCTCGTCGACGTCGACGAGGCAGTCCAGCAGGTACCCGCTGGCGACGGTGACCACGGCTCCGGCGGCGCCCGCCCGGTCGAGCGCGGCACGGAGCTTGGACACCTGGATGTGCACCTGGGTCCGCGCGGTGGCCGGTGGCAGCTCGCCCCACAGGGCGTCGATCAGCCGTTCCACCGACACCGGCTGCCGGCAGGCCAGCGCCAGCACGGCGAGGACCGTGCGTCCCAGCCGTCCCTTGACCGGGACCGGTGTTCCGTGGACCCGCGCGCCGACGGGACCGAGGACAGTGGCTTCCAGCATCCCCTGCCCGAACCTTTCGAGATCGTGTGACGACCACCCAGGCGGGCCCCGAGCCGGGCGGAGTCCGGCACGGGTACTCGCGCGCGGCCCGAACCGCGGGCTCGGGGCACCGCCCGGTGGCGGCGCGCGCCAGCGTGGTCGACCAGGGCGGCGGCGCCGCCGGTGGAGTGAGCTCAGCCGAAGGCTTCAGAAGGCGTCCGGCGCGGCCGGAAACTCAGCCGGCGGTCACCCGTGTCCCCGGGCCATCGGAGGTCCTGCCGCTTGCGGTCCACAATGGTTCGTCATGCGGGCGTCCGCCTTCCCCAGAAAAGTTCGGCCCAGTACCAAAAGCGCGCCGCCACCGCGTTCCCCGGCGGCCACTCTCGCCCTGGCGAACGCTGCCAGCGGCGCTCGAGCACCGTCAACCAACCCGAAAACGTTTCGCGCTTAGCCGAAAGATAAGGTTGTTCCCCGCTTCGCGCAACCTCCCGACGTCGGGCCGCCGGGCACCGCGGGGATCGGCGGCGGAGACGGCGACCGGGCACTGCCGCTGATTGTCCACTTTGACCGGTTCACGGACAGTGTCCACCTTTTCCCGAAGAAATATCTCCGGACATCCGCCATAATGGATTGTTTCAAACGGAGATCCATCATCTCGATGAACGGCCGGATATCGAGCACCGCCCGAACGGCCCGGTTGGCCGAATGCGGTTACCCCGTTGGCCGCGTCGCAGCCAACCGTGCTTCGGGTAACGTCAATCGGTCGTCTCGGCGCCCATCATCAAAAGCGTCAACGAGCGGAGGCCCGTTGAAAATCTTGTTGTTGTGCTCGGCGTTCAACGGACTCAGTCAGCGCGCTTGGCTGGACCTGTGCGCCCGCGGCCACCGCGTCACCGTCCGGATCGTGCACGATTCGCGGGAAATCGCCGCGGCGGCCGCGGCCACCGATCCCGAATTGATCGTGTGCCCATTCCTGCGCCGGCGGGTGCCGGACGTGGTCTGGCGGCGCTACCGCACGATCATCATCCACCCCGGCCCGGAAGGGGACCGCGGCCCGTCCGCGCTCGACTGGGCGATCATGGACGCCGAGCCCACCTGGGGCGTCACGGCCCTGCAGGCGACCGGAGACCTCGACGGCGGGCCGGTCTGGGGCACGCGGGTGTTCCGGATGCCGGCCGATCCGCCGCGCAAGAGCAGCCTCTACAACACCGAGGTGTCCGACGCCGCGCTGAGCCTGATCGGCGAGGTCGTGACCAAGGCCGGAGACCCCGGGTTCATCCCGCGTCGCCAGGACCGCCGGGTGGGCACGGTCCGGCCCTTGGTCCGGCAGGCCGACCGAGCCTTCTCCTGGGGCGACCCGGCCGGCCACATCCTCCGTCGCATTCGCGCCGCGGACGGCCGTCCCGGGGTGCACACCGAACTGGCCGGGGTGCCGGTCGCGGTGTTCGACGCCCGGCCCGTGGACGCTTCCCCCGGCGAACCCGGCACCATCGCCGGACGGCGGCAGGGTGCCGTGCTGGTCCGGACCGGCGACGGCGCCCTGTGGATCGGGCACGCGCGGCGGCTGGCACCCGAGGCCCCCGGCACGACCGTCAAGCTGCCCGCGGTTCTCGCTCTCGGGGACCGTCTCGGCGAGGTCCCCCGGATCGACGGCCCGCCGGGCCTCGGGGAAATCGGCTACCGCCGGGTGGGCGACGTCGGCTTGGTGGACTTCGCGTTCTACAACGGCGCGATGTCCACCACCCAGTGCCGGCGGCTGGCCGCGGCCGTGCGCCACGCCGCCGCGCAGGACACCGCCGTCCTGGTCCTGGCCGGCGGCGAAGTCTTCTCCCACGGCCTGCACCTGGGTGTCATCGACGCCCACCCGGATCCCGCGGCGGAAGCCTGGCGGAACATCACCGCGATCGACGACCTCTGCCGGGAAATCATCGCCGGCACCGATCAGCTCGTGGTCTCGGCGCTCGCCGGCGACGCCGGTGCCGGCGGGGTGATGCTGGCCTTGGGCGCCGACAAGGTGATCGCCCGCGACGGCGTCCTGCTCAACCCGCACTACCGCACGATGGGCCTGTACGGCTCGGAGTACTGGACCTACGTGCTGCCTCGCCGCGTGGGCGAAGCACAGGCACACCGGCTGACCACCGACTGCGGACCGATCACCGCCGCCGGCGCGGCCGGGATCGGGCTCGTCGACCAGCTCGCGGCCGGCGACCGCGCGGCCTTCCTCGAAGCTGCCCTGGACTACGCCACCGAACTCGCCGCCGGCGGGCGCGCGAACGCCCTGCGCGACCGGAAACGGGCTACCCGGGAAGCCGACGAACACCGCAGGCCCTTGGAGACCTACCGGATCCGGGAGCTCGCCGAAATGAGCCACGACATCTTCGACGACCGCCACGGTTTCGCCCGCACCCGGCGCGCCTTCCTCACCGGCCGGCCCACCGGCCCGGCCACGCCGGAGTCCCCCCGCCTGCCCGACCCCCGGATGGCGCCCGTCAGCTGATCGCGATCAGGGGTTTTTGCGCTGGTTGGCGTGGAAGCGCGCCTTCTTCTGGCGATTCCCGCAGGTGTTCATGTCACACCATTTGCGCGTGCGGCTTTGGCTGGTGTCGAAGAAGGCGGCCCGGCAGGTCGGTGACGCGCACAAGGCCAATTTCCCGTCTCGTTCGCCCGCGACGATGCCGATCGCGTCGGCGGCGATCACGCCGAGGGCGTCCTCCACGCTGGAAGCCGAGCCGAGCTGCCACCGCCGACGACCTTCGGGCGTCAGGACGGCCGCGGCCCGGCCCTGCACGCTGCGGTCGTTGAGGACCTGGACCGCGGCCGCCGGAAGGGCGTCCTGGAGCGCCGCCGCGGTCGCGACGGCGTGGATCGACTCCCGCAGCTCGCGAGCGAGGCCGAGCTGCGCGGCGGTGCAGGACTCCACGGTGAGGCCGCTCACGGCCAGCCAGTCGACGAGCCGCTGCGGCGTGGGAATGCGCTCCACGGCGTCGCCACAGCGTTCCGTCAGCGTCGCCGTGAAGCTCGTCGCCAGCACGGTACCGAGGCGGAAGTCGGGGATCCCAGCACGCATGGAACCAGCTTAGCCGGTTGCTTGCCGGGCGGCCGCCGTGTTAGAACCGTCTTAGCCGGTTCCGCAATCGTCAGGAGGTCCCATGCCCCAGCTCGCCAGCGATGTCCAAGCGTTCGAAGCCCGCGCCACCGACGCCGACCTCGACGATCTGCGCGCGCGGCTGGCCGCGGCGCGGCTGCCGGAGGCCGAGACGGTCCGGCACGCCGCGCCCGGCCCGGATCGATGGGGCCAGGGCGTTCCCCTGGCCGACCTCGTCGACGTCGTGGACTACTGGCGCACCGGGTACGACTGGCGGTCGTTCGAAGACCGCCTCGACCGGATCGGCCAGTTCCGCACGACCATCGACGGGCTGGGCATCCACTTCCTGCACCGCCGGTCCCCGCGCCCGGACGCCACGCCGCTGATCCTCACGCACGGCTGGCCGGGCAGCATCGCCGAGTTCGTCGACGTCGTGGCCGAACTGGCCGATCCGGAAGACGCCGGGGCACCGGCGTTCCACGTCGTGGTCCCGTCGCTGCCGGGCTTCGGGTACAGCGACAAGCCGGCGACCACCGGGTGGGGAACGGAAAAGATCGCGGCCGCGTGGGTGGAGCTGATGGACCGCCTCGGCTACCGCAGGTTCGCCGCCCACGGCGGCGACTGGGGCGGCAACATCACCACGGTCCTCGGCGGCCGGTTCCCGGAGCGCGTTCTCGGCATCCACACCACGTTCGCGGAGGGACCGCCCGGGCTGACCACGGACGGGCTGACGCCGGCCGAGCGCCGGTGGACCGAGGAAACCCACGATTTCTGGCACCACCGCGCGGCGTACGCGAAGCAGCAGGCCACCCGGCCGCAGACCATCGGCTATTCGCTCGTCGACTCACCGGTCGGGCTGCTCGCCTGGATCCTCGACAAGTTCGCCGAGTGGTCCGACACCGAAGACAGCCCCTTCGAGACGATTTCCCGCGACCGCATCCTCGACGACGTCACCCTGTATTGGCTGACCCGGACCGGCGCGTCGGCGGCCCGCATCTACTACGAAAGCCACAACTCGCTGGACCCCGAGCTGCGGGTCGACGTCCCGTCGGCCATCACGATGTACCCACGCGACATCGAGAAGTACCCGCGCGCCTGGGCGAAGGAGCGGTACCGGCGGATCGTCCGGTGGCGGTCGCCGGAGGCCGGGGGACACTTCCCGTCGCTGGAGGTTCCCGGGTACTTCGTCAAGGATCTGCAGGAGGGCCTCGCGGCTGTGCTGGCCGCCCCTCGGTGATCGCGCCGGTCGGCGGCGGGATGCTGGTACGGGCACCGGGCCGCGGTGGTCTGCGCCCCGCTGGTCGCGGCCATCGGCAGTTCCCGGGCGCGCCGCTTCCACGCTCAGCTGCGGCAAGAGCAGCGCCTCGCCCTGGCGCCGGCCGGACGCTCCGCCGCGCCCCCGGCTCGGCCGCCCCTCGGTGATCGCGGCCGCGGCGGTCCGCAGCCACCAGGCACGCCCATGCGGGAAGCCCCCACGGCGCGAACCCGCGCACCCCGACGGCCGCGCACCCGGCCCCTCCCCCTCGTCCGCCCCTCCGGCCAGGCACTCGCCACCCCGGTGAGATGAACGCGATAGCGCACCGAGCGACTCTGCGTGCGTCAGCGCGGTTGCTTATGGGTTACGGATATCACTCCGATGCACCCGGATCGACCACCTCCGCGTCCTGCCTATGACGGTGCGTAATAGGGGTGCGTTACAGGGGGAGGTGTCTTCGATGAGTTCTCGCTCGTCACGATTGGCGCGGTGGCCGGGCACCTGGTTGACCGTCATCCTCGCCCTCGTGCTGGCCGGCGTCCTGATCATCTCCCTCGACGACGGCCCGGTACCGCTGAGCCGGCCGACCGGGGGTTCGCCCGTCGCCGCGTCCACCACGCCGCCTCCGGTGGTCAAGGATCCGGCCTGGATGCACCCCTTGCGGCCGGGGGAAAAGCCCCCGCAGTTCGTGCTCTTCTCCTTCGACGGGGCCGGCTCGCACGAACACTGGAGCCGCTACCTCGCCCTCGCCAAATCCGTCAACGCGCACTTCAGCGGCTTCCTCTCGGGCATCTACCTGCTGACCGACGAGCAGCGGGCGCGCTACACCGGGCCCGGTCACCGGCCGGGCGGGGCGTCGATCGGCTTCGGCGGCAGTGCCGGGGAAGTCGCCACCCGGGTCCAGGACCTCAACACCGCCGTCGCCGCGGGGCACCAGATCGGCACGCACTACAACGGGCACTTCTGCGCCGGCGCCGAGCCGAGCGTCGGCCGGTGGACCGCGGCGGGCTGGGCCGACGAAATCGGCCAGTTCAGCCGCTTCGTCGACGACGCCCGCGATCGGCTCGGCCTGCACCTGTCCGCCAAGGACGTCACCGGCGGCCGGACGCCGTGCCTCGAAGGCAACTGGGCGGCGGCCTTTCCCGCCATGCGCGACGCCGGCTACACCTTCGACTCCAGCCAGCCGTCCGACGGCGTCAAGTGGCCCACCGAGATCGACGGCATCCGGGAGTTCTGGATGCCGTACGTGAAGGTGCCCGCGCTGCACAAAAAAGTCATCATGATGGACTACAACCTGTGGTACCAGTTCAACCACGCCAGGAACGACCCGTCCCACGCCGAGCAGTACACCCAGGCCACGCTCGAGACCTACCGCGGCGCCTACCGCGCCGCCTTCGACGGCAACCGCGCTCCGCTCGTCATCGGCAACCACTTCAACGACTGGGCCGGCGGGGCGTTCTCCCGGGCCGCGGAGGGCTTCATGGGTGAGGTGTGCACCAAACCCGAGACGGTCTGCGCCACCTACGCGGAAGTCACGAAGTGGATGTCGCTGCAGAACCCCGCCGTCCTGGACCAGTACCGGTCGATGCCGCCCGCCCAAGCCGGCTGAAGCGCAGGCGGGCGGCTCGCCGGCCGGCTCAGGAGACCGTCCACACCTGGCTCGAGGCGCCCGACCCGCCGAGCTGGCTGACTTGCGCGCCGCTCGCGGTGGACGACCCGGACACCCCGATCACGAGGCCGCTGCCGACGTTCTCCAGGACGTACTGACTGCCGGTGAGGCTGCCCACCAGGTCCGCGGCCCACTGCTGACCGGCGGCACCGGTGCAGGTCCACTGCTGCAGCTGGACGCCGTTCGCCGTGGAGCCGTCCGGGACGTCGAGACACAGCCCGCTGTTGACGTTGACCACCGTGAAGACGTTGTCGGACACCTTCGTCAGCCGCCATTGCTGGTTGGTGCCCCCGTGCGCCGGCCACTGGATGATCTTGCCGCCGGTCGCCGTGGAGGCGCCCGAGGCGTCCATGACCATTCCGCTGTTGGCGTTCTTCAGCACGTGCGTGCCGGCGGCGGGCAGGCCCGAATTCGCCGACCACGTCCCCGCGCCGGTGTCGAGGCTCCAGCTCGGGTACTGGCCCAGGTTGACCGTCGTGCCGCGGATCGTGAGCGGCAGCCAGATCAGCGGCGAATTGCCCATGGCGTTGCCCGTCCAGCGGTCGCCCGCGTAGATGTAGGTGGTCGCCGAGCTGCCCTGGACGGTGATGATGTTCGCGGTCTGGCTGTTGTAGGTGTTCGTGCCCGCCGCCGCGAAGTTCCGGAACGCCGACCACGGCCCGGCCATCGACGACGCGGTCGCGTAGACGTTGTCGTTGGTGGCCCACCCGGTCAGGTGGGAGGCCAGCAGGTAGTACGTGCCGCCGACCTTGATCACGGCCGGGGACTCGTAGTTGGGCAGCGTCGCCACCGCGCTCGCCACCGTCGTGTAGTCCGCGGACAGCCGGTAGATGCGGAGGCTGCGGCCGGCGTTCTCGCTCATCAGGTACGCCGACCCGTCGGTGTCCTGGAACAAGCCGATGTCGCGGCTCTGGTTGCCCAGCGGCTGGAAGCTCCCCTTGTAGCTGTACGGCCCGCAGGGCGTGGGGCTGGTCGCCACGCCGACGCGCTGGTCGGAGTAGCTCGTGTTGTCGATGTGCAGGTACATCACGAACATCTTTGTGGCGGCGTTGTAGAGCACCTTGGGCCGCTCGACGATGCGGTTCGGCCCGAGGTCGCCGCTGCTCTGCTTCGCCAGCGCGATCCCCTGGTGGGTCCAGTTCGCCAGATCGGTCGAGGTGTAGCAGGGGATGTCCTGGAAGGCGGTGTTGGCCGTGGTCTGGCCGGTCTTGTCCTCGCCGAAGCCGTACCAGGTGTCCCCGACCTGCACGATGCCCATGCCGTGCAGCTGCAGCGCGCGGCCGGCGGTGTCGTACCGCGTGGCGCCGAGGGTGAACGTGTTCACCGCCGCCTGCGCCCGGGCCGCGGGCACCAGCAGGCCGGCCACGACGGCCAGCAGGACGGCGAGCAGAGCGAGTGGCCGGTTCGCCCGTTCCCTCGGGAGCCGGTGCGGTGAGCTGGACATCCTGGGTTCCTTTCCTTTGCCGCGCGGGTGCGTCACCGTGCGGAGAAGTCCTGGTTGGTGCCGGGGGCGTTCTTGCACGGCCACTGGTCCAGCTGCTGTCCCGCGGTGCCACTGGCGCCGTAGACGTCCAGGCACAGGCCGCTGTTCCGGTTCTTGAACTGCCAGCTGCCGTCGGACTGCTGCTGCGGTAGCCAGAGGCTTCCGGCGGAGGTGTTCGCCGGCTGCTGGACGATGTCCGGCACACCTTGCGCCGTCGAGCCGCCCGACACCGAGACGTCCTGACCGGAGTTGCGCGCCCGCAGTTCGCCGTAGCCGCCGGAAGCCGCGACGAACTGGAACTGCTGGTTGCTTTGCCCGTTGCAGGTCCACTGGTCGATGACGGCACCGGAGGTGCTCGAGTTGCCGTAGACGTCCAGGCACAGGTTGCCGGCGACGGTCACCAGCGTGTGGTCGCCGCCCGGGAAACCGCCTGTGCCGCCGGAGATCGTCCAGGTGAACGTCGCCGTCCCGGACGCGCCGGTGGTGTCGGTGGCGGAGACCGTCACGCCGTAGCTCCCGCCCGCCGTCGGGGTGCCGGTGATCAGGCCGGAGGAGGCGTTGATCGACAGCCCCGGCGGGAGGCCGGTGGCCGCGTAGGCCAGGCTCTGCCCGGCCGCCGAGTCGGTGGCGTGGATCTGCACGCCGCCGATCGCCGTCCCGGCGGTCCCGGTCTGGTCGCCGGGGCTGGTGACGGTGACGGTGTTGCCGCTCGCCGGACCCGTCGGCGTCAGGTAGATCGCGAAGGCGTCGTGCGAGGCCTGGAAGGTGAACGGGATCGTCACCGAGCCGCCGGCGGCGTTCACGTTCTGGCTGAACACGACCTGCGGTGCGTTCAGCGGCGCCTGGTCGGGGATGCGCTGCACCACGACCTTGACGCTGCCGTTGCCGGCCAGCCACGGCACCGAGGACAGCCCGGTGAAGGCGACCGACGCGGGGCCGGTGTACCCCTTCTCGTCACCGATGACGGCGACGGCGCGGCCGGCCGCGCTGTCCTTGGCCGCGGAGATCGCCGTGGAGCCGACCTGGCCGGAGGTGTTCACCAGCGTGCCGGTCATGTCCGCGTAGTCGCGCAGCGCCCACCAGTGGCCGGTCGGCAGCCAGGTCCCCCCGCTCTGGGTGAGGACCCCGGTCAGGTTCGGGGTCACGCAGCAGACCCAGTTGCCCCGCATCGCGTTGACGTAGCTGGACTGCGCGAAGCGCGCCAGGTACCAGGCCGTCACCCCGGCGGTCTGCCGGTCGGCCGGCTGGTATTCGTTGGCGGACAGCGGGATCGGCGAGAGGCCGTTGTTCGAGAGGTACCGGGTGATCGACTGGCCGACCTGCACCGGGTCGTCGCCGTCGCCCTCGTCGTGGTTGGTGATCTCGTCCGGCACGGTCCCGGCCGCCTTGGTGTGCGAGAGGAACGCGTTCCACTCCCCCGGGTTCTGGTCCGGCGTGAAGGCCAGCGACGGGCCCACGATCAGTGCGCCCGGCGCGAGCCGGCGGATCTCCCGGTAGGCGGTGTCCCACATCTGGAAGTACTGCGGGCTGGACACCCCGCGCGTCCAGAACGCGGAGATGTCCGGCTCGTTCCAGATGTCGTAGGCGAACTTCAAGCCCGTTCCCTGCAGGGCTCCCACGGTCGCGTCGATGAAGCTGATCCAGTTCGCGCAGTTCCCGTTGTCGCACGGGTACATCGTGTTCGACGGCTGACCGCCGTTCGCCCCGTAGATGTCGCTGACCAGCACCTGGTACTGGGCGTGGTAGGGCGGCTGGGTCAGCCGCTTCGCCTGCGCGATGATCGAGTTCAGGTCGGCCTTGGTGGCGCTGCCGTTCTGGTAGTTGTCCCGGATCCACCCGCCGGAGAACCAGCCGCCACCGCGGAAGGCCGTGATGCCCAGCGGCTGCAGGTACTGGTCCGCCGGCTGCGTGCCGTCCTGGCTGATGCCGTACAGGAACCCCTCGCCGACCCCGGTCGACGGCCCGCGCGCCGACGCGAGGTCCACCGTCATCGACTCACCCGCTGCCGCGTACCCCGAAGCCGCCGGCAACACCGGGAACGCCACCACCAGGACCGCCGCGGCCACCGAAGCCAGGCGTCCCAGCCGGAGATTCGTCTTCATCGACTCCTCCTGCGGTTCGGCGAGCCGTCGAACCGGTTCGCCCGGACGGCTCGCCGGAATAGTACGAACCCGGTCGGCCGAAGGTCAATGACGCCGTGTGTCCACTGTCCACAATGGTCACCGATCGGGTTCCAGTCAACTGCCCGACTATGGGCTGAACTGGTTGCCATAAAACAGTATTCGTCATCCACGACCGCGTGAACCGACAGCCGGTTCCCGACAGCAGGACCGGAAGGGAGGTGAAAGTTACACCGGCACCGAAGGCGCAGTCGAATCGGTTCGAGAACGATGGGCGGCCGCACCGGATGCTTTACACAGCGAGCGCGGCTTCCTACTCTTTCGTCTGGAAGCGCTCCCAGACTCGACGAAGAGGAGGCGGAGTGCGTACTTCGACGACGAAGGCAGTGGCCCGCGCGGTCGTGGCGCTGCTCGTGCTCGGCCTGAGCTTGGCGGTTCCGGGAGTGTCCGCGGGCGCCCCCGCCGGGAAGTTCAACTACGGCGAGGCGCTGCAGAAGGCCGTCTGGTTCTACGACGCTCAGCGCTCCGGGGCGCTGCCCGCCGGCAACCGGGTCTCCTGGCGCGGCCCGTCCGCCCTCGACGACGGCAAGGACGCCGGCCTGGATCTCACCGGCGGGTTCTACGACGCCGGTGACCACGTCAAGTTCGGGCTGCCGTTCGAGTTCAGCATGACCATGCTCGCCTGGGGAGCGCTGGAGAACCGCACCTCGTACCAGAACTCCGGCCAGTGGTCCGCCCTGCTGTCGAACCTGCGCTGGGGTGACGACTGGCTGATCAAGGCGCACCCGCAACCCGACGTGCTCTACGGCCAGGTCGGCAAGGGCGACGACGACCACAAGTGGTGGGGCCCCGCCGAGACGATGGCGATGGCCCGGCCCGCCTACCGCATCGACGACTCCTGCCCCGGCTCGGACCTCGCCGGCGAGGCCGCCGCGCAGATGGCCGCGAGCTCGATGGTGTTCAAGGCCGACGACCCCACCTACGCGGCGACCCTGCTGACCCACGCCAAGCAGCTGTACTCGTTCGCCGACAACCACCGGGGCGTCTACTCGAACTGCATCACCGACGCCCAGAACTTCTACAAGTCCTGGAGTGGCTACCAGGACGAGCTGGTGTGGAGCGCGATCTGGCTCTACAAAGCCACCGGCGACGCCGGCTACCTGACGAAGGCGCGCGCCGAGTACGAGAAGCTGGCCACCGAACCGCAGACCACCACCCGCTCCTACCGCTGGACGCTGGCCTGGGACGACAAGTCCTACGGCGCCTACGTCCTGCTCGCCCAGCTCACCCACGACCCCGAGTACGTCGCCGACGCCAACCGCTGGCTGGACTGGTGGACCACCGGCGTCAACGGCCAGCACGTGCCCTACTCCCCCGGCGGGCAGGCCGTGCTCGACCAGTGGGGCTCGCTGCGCTACGCGGCGAACACCGCGTTCGTCGCCCTCACCTACGCGGATTCGTTGCGCGCCACCGATCCCACCCGTGCCACCACCTACCACGACTTCGGCGTGCGGCAGATCAACTACGCGCTCGGCGACAACCCGCGCGGCGCGAGCTTCGAGGTCGGGTTCGGCGTCAACCCGCCGCGCAACCCGCACCACCGCACCGCGCACGGGTCCTGGGCCGACAACATCAACGAACCGGCGCAGAGCCGGCACGTCCTGTACGGCGCGCTCGTCGGCGGTCCGTCCTCGCCCAACGACGCGTACACGGACGACCGCACCAACTACACGATGAACGAGGTGGCCCTCGACTACAACGCCGGCTTCACCGGCGCCCTGGCCCGGCTCTACGGCGAGTACGGCGGCACGCCATTGACCGCCTTCCCGCCGAAGGAAACCCCCGACGGCCCCGAGATCCTCGCGCAAGGCGCGCTCAACCAGCCCGACGGCGGCACGTTCACCGAGGTCAAGGCGTACGTGATCAACAAGTCGGCGTGGCCGGCCCGCACGTTCACCGGCTCCCTGCGCTACTACTTCACCCTCGACGGCAGCACCACGCCCGGCCAGATCTCGGTCACTTCCGCGTACAACCAGTGTGACGCGCCCACGCTGCACCAGTTCTCGGGCGCGGTCTACTACGTCGAGGTGCCGTGCTCCGGCGGCGTCGCCCCCGGCGGTCAGTCCCGCTACCGCAAGGAGGTGCAGTTCCGGATCGCCAGCACCGGCACCTGGGTGCCCGGCAACGACTGGTCGCACACCGGCCTCGCCCCCAGCGGGAGCGCGCCGGCCGACAACCCGCAGCTCGTGCTCACGCAGGGCGCCGCGGTGGTGTGGGGCAGCCAGCCGGGGCAGTCCACGGGTGACACCACCGCGCCGACCGCACCCACCGGGGTCACCGCCACCGCCGGCAGCACCGGCGCCACCCTCACCTGGACGGCCGCCACCGACGACGTCGGCGTCGCCGGCTACGACGTGCTCGACTCGGCGGGCGCGGCGATCGGCAGCACGACGGGCACCAGCTACCAGGTCACCGGCCTCACACCCGGCACCGCGTACACGTTCTCGGTCCGCGCTCGCGACGCCGCCGGCAACCAGTCGCCGCTCAGCAGCCCGGTCGCGGTCACCACCACGACCACCGGCACCGGCACCGGCTCGCTCGCGGTCCAGCAGCGCGGGGGCACGGCCGCCACCGCCAACCAGATCCGCACCAGCCTCCAGATCGTCAACCGGGGCAGCACGTCCGTGCCGCTGAACAGCGTCACCGCGCGCTATTGGTTCACCGGCGACGCCGCCAACCCGGGCTACCAGGTCTGGTGCGACTACGCGGTTCCCGGTTGCGCCAACGTCACCTTGCGCGTCGTGAAGCTCAGTACGCCGCGCCCGGGTGCCGACGCCTACGTCGAAGTCGGCTTCAGCGGCGGCACCCTGGCCGCCGGCGCGAACACCGGCGAGCTCCAGATCCGGGTCGCCAAAGCCGACTGGGCCGCCTTCGACCAGTCCGACGACTACAGCTACCGCACCGCGGCGTCCTTCACCGACCTCGCCACCGCCACCGCCTACCAGTCCGCCGCGCTGGCCTGGGGCACCGAACCCTGAGGCCCGGTCAGTCCGTGCGCCGGTCCGGGAAGCCGAACGCGGTGACCAGCGCCGGGTCGTGGAACTCGACCACGCGGGAGATGCCGGTGGCCGTCGGGGTCAGCACCACGATGCCGTGGGCCCGGAGTTCACCGCCGGCGTCCCGGTGGTGGACGGCGGCGGCGGGCTGGCCGTTGGCGGTGGTGGCGCTCATCCGCCAGTCGCCGGGCCGGCCCAGCACGTACGTTTCGAGGAGGTGGAGGCACTGCACCCGGCCCGCGTACCAGTCGCGGAACGGTGCCGCCTCCAGCGTGGCGTCCGCGCGCAGCACCCGTTCCAGGAGGCCGGCGTCGGAGCGTTCGAACGCGGCGATGTACCCCTCGAGCAACGCCCGCGCCCGCCGGTCGGTGGGTTCGAGCAGATCCTCGGGAGGTGGTCCGAGGTCGTCGAGCCGGGCCCGGGCGCGCTGCAGGCCGCTCTTCACCGCCGCCGTGGTGGTGCCGAGGATCCGGGCCGTTTCCGGTGCGGTGAACGCCAGCACCTCCCGCAGGAGCAAGATCGCGCGCTGGCGCGCCGGCAGGTGCTGCAAGCTGACGACGAGCGCGAGCCGCAGGGACTCGCGCGCCACCACAGCCGCCGCCGGATCGGCGACCCAGTGGTCGGGCAACGGCTCCAGCCAGGAGACTTCGCCCGGCGCGGCCGGGACCGGCGGCCGCTCGGGTCCGTCGTGCGGGCCGGTCAGCCCGGACGGCAGCACCCGGTTCCGCCGCGGCTCCAGCGCGGTCAGGCACACGTTGGTGGCGATGGCGTAGAGCCACGACCGGATCGACGCGCGGCCCTCGAAGCCGGCGTAGGACCGCCACGCCCGCAGGTAGGTTTCCTGCACCAGGTCCTCGGCGTCGTGCGCCGAACCGGCCATGCGATAGCAGTGCGCCAGCAGCTCCCGGCGGAACCCCGCCGTTTCGGCGGCGAACCGGTCCTGCTCGTGCGCGGGCGCCGCCGCGGATTGCCTGCCTGCCATGCGTGCTCCTCGTTCCGCCGATCGACATCTCCCCCCGGTACGACCGGCACACCGCGGAAAAGGAATCGAAGCACAGGTCAGCGGCCCTCCGCGAACGGCGGCACCCGCGGTCACATCTCGTCGAGCCGGAGGATCAGGCCGCGGGATTCGCCACGGCATCTTCGGTGGTGCGGCTCCGGGTACTGCTTCGCCGGGTGTGGGCGAGGTGCCGTTCGGACAGCACCCCCGGCTCGGCGGCGGCCAGGCCCAGGTGCCATCACGGCAGCAGCGCCAGACGCCACGGCATCTTCGACGGGTGCGGCTCCGGGTACTGCCTCGCCGGGTGTGGGCGACGTGCCGTTCGGACGGTGCACTCGGCTGCCGCGTCCACGGTGCCGGTCACGGCAGCAGCGCCAGCTTGCCGACGGTCGCCCGGGCGGCCAGCTCGCCGAGGGCCTTGGAGCCGTCGGCCAGGTCGTAGGTGACCGGGCGCGCCGGGGTGACGACGCCGGCCGCGACGAGCGCGGCGAGCTCGCCCATGACCTCGCCGAAGATGCCGGGTGCGGCTTGGATCAGGGTGCCGATGTTGAGGCCGATGACCTGGATCTGGTACCGGTACACCAGTTCCCAGTTGGTGAGCAAAGCTTCGCCGCCCGCCAGGCCGTAGACGACGACCCGGCCGGTGACCGGCTTGGCCGCGGCCAGGCTCGCGGCGAACGCGGCGCCGCCGGCCGATTCCAGCACCAGGTCGGCGCCGGTCCCGCCGGTCAGGCGCCGGACCTCGGCGGCGAGGTCGCCGGCGCGGGAGTCCAGGACGTGGTCGGCCCCCAGCGCCCGCACGGTCTCGTGCTTGCCCGGGGCGGCGGTGGCGACGACCGTCGCGCCGTAGTGCTTGGCGAGGAGCACCGCGGCCTGGCCGGTCGCGCCCGCGGCGGCGGGGACGACCACGGTCTCCCCCGCCGTCACCCGCCCGAGCGGCTTGAGCGCGGCGAGCGCGGTGGGCCAGTTCACGACCAGGCCCAGCGCCTGCTCGGCGCTCCAGCCCGCCGGCACCGGCGTCGCGGCCGCCGCCGGCAGGACCAGGTACTCCGCGAAGGCCCCGTCTCCGACGCCGATCACGCGCGTCCCCAGCGGCGGGCCGGTCACCTCCTCCCCCACCGCCACGACCTCGCCGGCCGCCTCGAAACCCGCCCGGTACGGCGGTTGCGGGCCGTCCCGGAAGGTGCCGTGGGCTTTCGACAGGTCGGCGAAGTTGACCCCGGCGGCGGCGACCCGGATCAGGACCTCACCCCGGCCCGGGCTCGGCACCGGCACATCGGTGATCAGGCGCATGTCCCGCGGTCCGTCCAGCGAGGTCTGCTGCAGGGCGCGCATGGTGGCGGGAACGCTCACGGCGATCGGCTCTCCTTCTCGTCGGTTTCAGCGGGGGCCGGCCGCTTGGGCGGGCCGTACCCCCGACAGGGAGACCGCGGCCGCTCCGGAAAGGAATCGGCGGCCTGGCCCGCGCGGCGCCCGTAAGGGATCGGTAACCGCGCACCGGACGTCACTGGGCGATTCGTCCCGTTGAATGAACCGGCAGACGAGCGAAGACGAGGAGAGCGCGATGAACCGGACGCGGCTGGTCCGCCGGCCCTGGGTTCTGAGCATCCTGGTGGCGGGCTTGGTCGCCGTCGCGGCCGGGTTGTTCTGGTTCCAGCCCTGGCAGCTGGTGGTGGACGAGACGGTCCAGGAGGACCTGCCCGCCGCCGCGCCGGTGCCCGTTCCGCCGTCGCTGCCCGCACCGGCTTCGGCGGCCACACCGCCGTCGCCGTCCTCTTCGGCCGAGCCCGCCAAACCCGCCGAGCCCGCCGAACTCGCCGGCGGCTCGCTGATCAGCCACGAGCACCGGACCACGGGCACCGTCCGGCTCCTGCGCGCGGCCGACGGGTCACTCGTGCTGCGCCTGGAGAACCTGGCCACCAGCAGCGGCCCCGACGTGCACGTCTGGCTCACCGACGCACCGGTGAAACCGGGCAAGGACGGCTGGGACGTCTTCGACGACGGCAAGCACCTCGACGCGGGCAAACTCAAGGGGAACAAGGGAAACCAGAACTACCCCCTGCCCGTCGGCACGGACCTGACCGCCTACACGAGCGTGAGCATCTGGTGCGACCGCTTCGACGTCTCCTTCGGCGCGGCGGAGCTGGCGCACCCCTGACCACCGATGGGCGGTACACCGCGCCGCGCCCCTGCCGCACGATGAGGCGATGGACGTCCCGCCGGTTCCCTATCCCTTCGGGGACGCCGTGGCGCTGCGGCTCCACCCGCGGTTCGCCGAGCTTCGGCAGGCCGGGGCGCCGGTCCGCGTCACGATGCCCTACGGCGGGGACGCCTGGCTGGTGACGCGCTACGAACAGACGCGGTTCGTGCTGTCGGACCCGCGGTTCTCCCGCGCCGCCGCGGCCGGGGCGGACGTGCCGCGCGGGCGGCCCGGCTTCGAACCGGCGGGCAACCTGCTGGCCATGGACCCGCCGGAGCACCACCGCATCCGCGCGCTCGTCGGCAAGGCGTTCACCGCCCGGCGGGTGGAGCTGCTGCGGCCCCGGATCCAGGAGATCGTCGACACGCTCCTCGACGGCATCGGGCCGCCCGTGGACTTCGCGTCGGCGGTCGCGTGGGAGCTGCCCGTCCTGGTGATCGGCGAGCTGCTCGGTGTTCCGCCGGGCGAGCGGCGGATGGTGCGCGAGTGCACCGAAACGCTGGTCGCTTCGGGCGGAACCGTGACCCCCGCGGACGTCGCGGAAGCCCGCGGGAAGCTGGCGGGCGCGCTGCACACCCTGATCGCGCAGCGCCGGGAAGCGCCCACCGGCGACCTGCTGACCGCGCTCGCCGCGGCCCGCGACGAGGAAGACCGCCTGACGGACCACGAACTGCTCATGCTCGGCGTGGCGCTGCTGGCCGGTGGCCACGAGACCACGGCGAACCTCATCGGCAGCATGCTGGTCGAGCTCCTGACCAACCGCGAACGGTGGACGGCCCTCGTCGCCCGTCCCGAGCTGATCCCGGCGGCGGTGGAGGAGCTGCTGCGGTTCGTGCCGCTGGCGACGGTCGCGGACTTCGCCCGGATCGCCCGGGAGGACCTGGAGATCGGCGGCCAGTCCATCCGGGCCGGCGACGCGGTCCTGGTCCAGCTGGACTCGGCCAACCGCGACGAATCGGTGTTCCCCTCGGCCGGGGACCTGGACTTCGGCCGCAAGGTCAACCACCACCTCGCGTTCGGCTTCGGGGTGCACCACTGCGTCGGCGCGCCGCTGGCGAGGCTGGAGCTGTGTGTCCTGCTTTCGACGCTGGTTCGCCGCCTGCCGGGCCTGCGCCTCGCGATTCCCGCCGACGCCATCGAGTGGCGCCGGGACGGGTTGCTGCGCGGGGTCTCGAGCCTGCCCGTCACCTGGTGACGCCCCGGCGCTCCAGCAGGTACCGGCCAGCTTGGCGACGGCTCGATCGCTCCGCGCAGCAACTCGCGCGACTCGGCTCGGCCGGGTTCTCCGACCAGGTCCGACGCACCGGAGCCGAGCGCGCGGCCGAGCCGGCCATCACCCGGTTAAACCCCGGCACTCCAGCAGGTACCCGGCCAACTCGGCCACGGTCGGCCGGTCGAAAACGACAGTCGCGGGCAGCTCGATACCCGACAACCCGGAGAACCGGGTGCGCAGCTCGATCACCCCGCGCGCAGCAACCCGCGCGACTCCGGCTCGACCGGGTTCACCGGCCAGGTCCGACGCACCGGAGCCGAGCGCGCGGCCGAGCCGGCCATCACCCGGTTAAACCCCGGCACTCCAGCAGGTACCCGGCCAACTCGGCCACGGTCGGCCGGTCGAAAACGACAGTCGCGGGCAGCTCGATACCCGACAACCCGGAGAGCCGGGTGCGCAGCTCGATCACCGTCAGCGAATCGAACCCCAGCTCCGGGAACGGCCGGTCATCGCCGATCACGGCGGGGTCCGGGTGCCCCAGGACCGCGGCGACCTCCGCGCGCAGCAGCTCACGCAACTCCGGCTCGGCCGGGTTCTCCGGCCAGGCCTGACGCACCGGAGCCGAGCGCGCGGCCGAAGCGCCGGTCGGCGGCGCCATCGACGCCGACGGGTCGAAGCGGACCGGTACCAGCACCGGTTCGGCCGAGCCGAGCGCCGCGTCGAACAGGGCCAGGCCCTGCTCGACGGTCAGCCCCTCGACGCCGGACGCGTGGATCCGCCGGCGGGCGGTGGCCGAGATGCGGTCGCCGAGCCCGGTGCCGAGCTCCCACAGCCCCCACGTCAGGGACAACGCGGGCAGCCCGGCCGCGTGGCGGCGGCACGCCACGGCGTCCAGCAGCCGGTTCGCGGCCGCGTAGTTCGCCTGCCCCGCCTTGCCGAACACGCCGGCGATCGAGGAGAACAGGATGAAGGCCGTCAGCGGCAGGTGCCGGGTCACCTCGTCGAGGACCAGCGCCGCGTCCGCCTTGGGGCGCAGCACCACGTCCAGGCGGTCCGGCGTCTGGGCCGCCAGCACGCCGTCGTCGACCACGGCCGCGCTGTGCACGACCGCCGTCAACGGCGGGTCGCAGCTGCCGACCAGGTCCACCACGGTGGCGCGGTCCGCGATGTCGGCCGCGACGATCCGCGCGTCCGCCCCGAGTTCCCGCAGGGAGGCCAGCAACTCCCCGGCGCCGGGTGCCGCCGGTCCGCTCCGGCTCACCAGCAGCAGGTGCCGGACGCCGTGTGCGGTGACGAGGTGCCGGGCCAGCACGGCGCCGAGCGCGCCCGTCCCGCCGGTGATCAGCACCGTCCCGCCGGGGTCGATCGGCTGCGCCGGCGCCGGGGCGGCGCGGGTGATCCGCAGGACGTGCGGCACGCCGTCGCGGACGGCGATCTGCGGTTCCGCGCTGCCGCCGGCGAGGTCCGCGACCCGCGTCACCGGGAACCCCGGCTCGAGGTCGACCAGGCCGATCCGGCCCGGGTACTCCGCCGCCGCCGCGCAGCCCAGTCCCCACGCCGCCGCGGCGGCCGGGTCGGGATCGGGGCCGGTCGCGTTGCGGGTGACCAGAAGCAGCCGGTCGCCGCTGCCTTGCCAGTCGTGGAGCACGGAAAGCGCGTGGCCGGCCGCCGCGCGCGCGTCACCCGAAGCGATTTCGACGGTCCGCACCGGTTCCGAAGACGCCACCGCCGCCACCGGCGGCATCGAAATCCACTGTGGACGGTAGAGCATCGTGTCGGGCGCCGCCATCGGCCGGGTCGTCAGCGTTTCGATGCCGGCCGTCGGATTCCCGGCCTCGTCGTACAGCGTGACGCGGACCGCGCCGACGCCGAGGCGGACGCCGTGCACCCGGGCCCGCCGCGCCCCGGGCGCGTAGACCTCGACGCCGCTCCAGAGGAACGGCACCCGCTGCCCGGCCGCCGGCCCCTCGGCCAGCGCGGTCGCGTGCACGGCCGCGTCCAGCAGGACCGGGTGCACGGCGAACCGGCCCCCGACATCCGGCGGCAGCTCCACCTCGGCGAAGAACTCCTCATCGCGCAGCCACAACCGGTGCACGGCTTGAAAAGCGGGCCCGTAGGCGTGCGCGCGGTAGGCCTCGGTGACGTCGGCTTCCCCGGCCCCGGCCGGCGGCCACTCACCCTGCCAAGCGGGCGGGAGCGGGCCACGCGGGCGCAGCTTCCCCCCGGCGTGCTTGCGCCAGTGCTTCTCGTCGCGGGCCCGGGCGTAGACGTCGATCCTCGGTTCGTCCACGACGACCTGGACGTGGACGTCCTCGGTGTCCAGGCGCAGCGGGGCCTCGATCGCCAGTTCCTCGATAGCCGCTCCGCCGGCGTGCAGGGCCAGCTCGGCGAACAGCGTCCCGGGGACCAGCACGGACCCGCCGACGACGTGGTCGGCGAGCCACCGGTGGCGGCGGACGCCGAGCGAGCCGCCGTGCACC
Source organism: Amycolatopsis sp. NPDC051716 (assembly GCF_040681595.1). Classification (NCBI taxonomy): domain Bacteria; kingdom Bacillati; phylum Actinomycetota; class Actinomycetes; order Pseudonocardiales; family Pseudonocardiaceae; genus Amycolatopsis; species Amycolatopsis sp. NPDC051716. The sequence goes on from NZ_JBFAZA010000007.1 coordinate 179,577, forward strand.
ACCCGCGGTGAGTCGGGCGCTTCCAGCGGCGGACCGAGCACGGCGTGGTCGTCGCCGGCCGGCTCCGGGGACGGCTGGTCCAGCCAGTACCGGGTGCGCTTGAACGGGTACGTGGGCAACGGCGTGATCCGCGCGCCCGAGCCGGCGAACACCGCGGGCCAGGCGACCCGGGCACCGGCCGTGTGCACCGCGCCCGCCGCGGCCAGCACCCCGGGGCCCGACATCGTGGCCGGCGCGGTCGGCAGGACGTCGGCGGTCAACCGGGTGAGCACCGGCGCCGGGCCGATTTCGAGGCCGGCGACCGGTCCGGGTGCCGCCGCCGTGGCCAGCGCGTCGGCGAAGCGCACGGTCGAGCGGGCGTGCCGCCGCCAGTGGCCGGGCTCGATCTCGTCGACCAGTTCGCCGGTCACGCACGAGACGAGCGGAACGGTGGGACGGTGGTGCTTCAGCCCGGCGGCGACCTCGTGGAACTCGTCGAGCATCGGGTCGAGCAACGGAGAATGGAAGGCGTGGCTGACGCGCAAGAGCGTGCCGCCGCCGAAGCGGGCGGCGAGCGCCGTCGTCGCGGCCGTCTCCCCGGAGAGCACCACCGAACGCGGCCCGTTGACCGCGGCGACGGCCACGGTGTCACCCACGAGCGGAGCCGCGTCCGCATCGGTGGCCTCGACGGCGATCATCACCCCGCCGCCGGGCAACGCGGCCATGAGCCGCCCGCGTGCCGCCACGAGCGTCGCCGCGTCCGCCAACGACAGCACTCCGGCGACGTGCGCGGCGGTGATCTCGCCGATCGAATGTCCCAACAGGACGTCCGGACGCAGGCCCCACGACTCGAACAACCGGTACTGCGCGACGCCGAAGGCGAACAGCGCGGCTTGCGCGTGGTCGGTGCGGTCCAGCGCTTTCCCGCCGGCGAAGGCGACTTCGCGCACGCCGCCGCCCAAGGCTTCGCACGCCTCCTCGAAGGCGTCGGCGAACACCGGGAACCGCTCGGCGAGCTCCCGGCCCATCCCGGCCCGCTGTGCGCCCTGCCCGCCGAACAGCACGGCCAGCCGCGTTCCACTTCGGACGGTCCGGCCGCGCACGCGCCCGTCGGCGACGGCGCGCAGGGCCTCCCGGTTCGCCGCGGGCACCAGCACGCGGTGCGCGAGCGGTGTCCGCCGGGCCAGGGTATGAGCGACGTCGACGGTGTCGGGAGCCTCGGCCAGCCCGGCCGCGACGAGCCGGAGCGCGTCGCCGTCCGCGGCACTGAGCAGCCAGGGCGCCTCGGGGAACGGCCGGCGGCCCGGCGGCTGCGACGGCGGTGCCTCCTCGACGATCACGTGCGCGTTGGTGCCGCCGATCCCGAAGGCCGACACCCCGGCCCGGCGGACCCGATCCGTGTGCGGCCACGGCCGGGCTTCCGCGAGCAGCCGCACCTCGCCGGACGCCCAGTCGACGTGCGGACTCGGCTCGTCCGCGTGCAGCGACGCCGGCAGCTGCTCGTGCTGCAACGCCGTCACCACCTTGATCACCCCCGCGATCCCGGCGGCGGCCTGGGTGTGGCCGATGTTCGACTTCACCGAGCCCAGCCAGAGCGGCTCCCGGCGCGGGCCACGCCCGTACGCCGCCATCAGCGCGTCCGCCTCGATCGGGTCGCCCAGCGGCGTTCCCGTCCCGTGCCCTTCGACGGCGTCGACGTCCGCCGCGGTCAGCCCCGCGTCCGCGAGCGCCGCCGCGATCAGCGCCTGCTGGGCGCGTCCGCTGGGCGCGGTCAGGCCGTTCGACGCGCCGTCGGAGTTGACCGCGGTGCCGCTCAGCACGGCCAGCACCGGGTGCCCGTGCCGCTGGGCGTCGGACAGCCGTTCCAGCAGGATCACCCCGGCGCCCTCCGACCACGCCGTGCCGTCCGCGCCGGCCGCGTAGGACCGGCAGCGGCCGTCCGGGGAGAGGCCGCGCTGCCGGCTGAAGGCCAGGAAGGTCCGCGGGGTGGCCATCACCGTGGACCCGCCGGCGACCGCGAGCGAACACTCCCCCGCGCGCAGCGCCTTCACGGCGAGGTGCAGCGCGACCAGCGACGACGAGCAAGCCGTGTCGACGGTGAGGGTGGGCCCGGTGAGCCCGAAGGTGTAGGAGAGCCGGCCCGAGGCCACCGCGTGCGAGGAGCCGATGCCCAGCCACGCCTCGAGTTCGTGGGAGGTGGTGAACCGGCTCGCGTAGTCCTCGTTCATGACGCCGACGAACACGCCGGTGGCACTGCCGCGCAGCGTCGCGACGTCGATGCCGGCCCGCTCGAACGCCTCCCAGGACGTTTCCAGCAGCAGCCGCTGCTGCGGGTCGGTGGCCAGGGCCTCCCGCGGCGAGATGCCGAACATCCCGGCGTCGAAGTCCGCGAACCCGTCCAGGAACCCGCCGCGGCGGGTCACCGAGTGGCCGAGCCGGTCCGGATCCGGGTCGTACAGCCCCGCCACGTCCCAGCCGCGGTCGGCGGGGAACTCGCCCGTCGCGTCCACCCGGTCCGCCACGAGCCGCCACAGGTCCTCCGGCGAGCGCACCCCGCCGGGGAACCGGCACGCCATCGCCACGACGGCGATCGGTTCCGCGGACGGTGCCGGGCTCGCGCGCGGCGGCTCCGCCGGGCTCGCCGAGCCCAGGCGCGTCAGCTCGGCGATCACCGCGCCCGGCGTGGGGAAGTCGTAGATCAGCGAGTGCGGGACGGGCACCCCGGTCAGCGCGGTGATCCGGTGCCGGAACTGCACGCCGGCCAGTGAAGACAAGCCGAGGTCGGTGAAGGGCCGGTCCCGCCACCCGTCGCCGCCGTCGTGCCCGCAGAGGGCCGTCAGCTCGGCCCGCACCACCGCGGCGAGGTCCGGCTGCTCCGGCGCACTCGCCATCGCGTGGCGCTTCGGTTTGCCCGACGCCGTCCGCGGGATCGCGTCGATTTCGAGGTAGGCCACGGGAACCTTGTGCAGCGAGAGCCGGCTGAGGCAGAGGCGGCGCAGCTCCTCGGCGTCGAAGCCGTCCGGCCCGGCGACCACGAACGCCACCGGCACCTGCCCGACGACGTCGTCGGGCCGGCCGGTGACGAGGACCTCCCGCACCGAAGGGGACTCCTCCAGCACGGCCTCGATCTCGGTGGGGTGGACGTTCTGGCCCCCGCACACGATGACGTCGTCGACCCGGCCGTCGAGCACCAGCCGGCCGCCTTCGAACCGGCCGGCGTCGCCGGTGCGGTACCAGCCGTCCCGCAACGGCGACTCCGGCTGCCCGTGGTAGCCCAGCATCAGGCCCGGGCCGCGGACGAGCACCTCCCCCGCGTCGATCCGGACCTCCATGCCGGGCACTGGGACCAGTCCCGGTTCGCCGGGGCGCTCCACCGCGACCTTCCCGCCCGTCTCGGTGCTCCCGTAGCCGTCGACGAGGGGCAGGCCGAACAGCTCCCGGACCGCGGCGCGGGTCGCCGGCGTGCACGGCGCACCGCCGGTCAGGCACAGCCGCGGCGGGACGACCGGGCCGTCGGCCTCCTGGCGGAGCCGGAGGTAGGTGGCCGGCACCCCGGCGAGCACGCACCCCGGGTACTGGGCGAGCAACTCCGGCGAGCAGCCGTCGGCGAGCCGGGTGTGGGCGCCGAGCGCGATCGTGGTGGTGAAGGCGAGCGACAGGGCGTAGGCGTGGTGGAGCGGCAGCGGCCACACCACGGTGTCCCCGGCCTCGATCCCGAACACGGGGACGTACGCGGCGGCGGTCGACCACAGCACCGCGCGCTGCGAAAGGAGAACGCCTTTCGGCCGTCCGGTGGTGCCGGAGGTGTAGAGCAGCCAAGCGGGTTCGTCCGGCCCGAGGTCGTCCCGCGGCGATCCCGCCGCCGCCGGCGGCTCCTCGACGTAGAGAACCCGCAGGTCCGGCCGCAGCCGCTGGGCCACCTCGGCGTGCCGGGCCTCGGTGATCAGGAGCGTCGCCCCCGAGTCGTCGGCGAAGTGGGCGAGCTCGGCCTCGGTCGATCGCACGCTCACCGGCACCCCGACGGCCGCCGCCCGCAGCACCGCCAGCAGCGACACGACGAACTCGACGCGGTTGCCGACGTGGACCAGCACGCGATCGCCCCGGGACACGCCGAGCGCCGCGGCGAGATCGGCACTGGCGCCGGCCAGTTCACCGTAGGTCAGCGTCCGCCGCCCGTCGGAGAAAGCCGGGCGGTCGGCGGGGTGCGCGGACAACGACGTCAGCAGCGGCCTGAGGAACTCGGCCCGGATTTCATCCACTGCTCCGGGTATACCGCAATCACCGCGGCGGCGTCGGCGAGGTGGTGCCGGTCCGTTCGTCGCCGTAGCTCAGCCAGGTCCCGATCGGGGGACGCTGCCCGACGCCCGGGCGGCGGTAGTCGCACACCCCGCCGGGGAACGCCGCCCGCAGCCGCTGCCGGTCCGCGGCGGTGAAGGCGACCGGGTAGTCGCGGAAGTCCAGCGGCTTGAGCCGGCACTTCAGCACGTCGAGGGCCAGGCCCTCCCCCGCGACCATCCGGGTGTTGGCCGCCACCGGGTACTGCGCGCCGCACTGGCCGCTCGCGGGGTACGTCAGCTTCTCGGTGATCCGCGACGCAGCCGAGAGGTAGCACCCGTCGCCGAGATCGCCCGGCCGGTTCGCCAGCACCTTCTGCTGACGGCCGCGGTGCGAACGGTCGGCGTCGATCGCGGTCAGCCAGCGGTCCATCGCGTCGAGCTCGTAGGCACTGGCCGCCCCGGCTTCGGCCGCGGTGGGGTGGTTTTCGATGATGACCTGGTTGCCCGCGGTGCCGTTGGCCCGCAGAAGCCGTTGCCGCATGACGTAAGACCACTCGGTGGTGTGGATGTCGTTGCCGAACCCGGCGAAGTCGAGATCGGTCCGCTGGTCGATGATCGGCGTTTCCCGCAGGCCTTGCGACGCGGAGTTCACGAGGTCGTCGGCGTACACCGCGTCCAGGGCCTTCGGGTCGGCCGCGATCCGTTGCGGCACGGGCGTTCCGGTGTAGTCGAGGCCGCCGATGGCGGCGTTGAGATCGACGAACTGCGCCGCGGTGATCGTGCCGGCTTTCAGCGCGCTCAGGCCGTACTGCACGCCCGTGGTGTCCAGCGGGCTGCGCACGAACCCGGTCTTCGGGTCCCGCCCGAGCTGGTTGACCAGCTGCTCGTTGGAGTTGCACTTCACCCCGCGCGGGTTGGTGACCGGATCCCACCGCGCCGCGACCGGGATGGCCGCGTTGCAGCTGCCGGTCGCGGTGGCGCGGCTGGCGAAGGTCTTGTCCCAGGAGACGCAGGTGTCGTAGCTGCCGAAGCCCGCGACGGCCTGCCTCTGCGCCGCGGTGAACGACGCGCCCGGCCCGGCGAAGTACCGCTCCAGCAAGCGGCAGTCCGACACCGGGCCGCCGGTGCTCAGCGGGTCCGGGAACGAGACGCCGGGGATGATGCCGTCGACGATGCCGGGGTAGTTCTCCGCGATGTCGTACTGCTGGATCGCGCCGCCCGAGCCACCCCAGCCGATGGTGTGCGCGACCGGGCCGTAGGTCTCGACGAAGTGTTCCTTGACCATCATCGCCGCCTCGGCCGAGATGATCGGGCTGCAGTTGTTGTCGAGCACGTTCAGGGTCGACGACGCGACCGCGTAGCCCCGGGCCAGGAACAGGTCGTTGACGACCCCGCCGGTCGAGCTGCCCTGGTGGTAGCCCGCGTTGCAGCCGCCGCCGAAGGTGTAGACCAGCTTCCCGTTCCAGCCGCCTTCCGGCGCGACGGGCGACGGCTCGCCGTCGTAGAGGGCCGCCATCTCGTAGACGGCACGGTCGATCGTGCCGTGTTCGACGCGGACCACGTACGGCACCGCGTGCCCGCCGACCGTCGCCGTCGCGAGGTCCGCCGGCCGGGCCGCCGGGTCCGCCAGCGGCGCGAACGCCCCGGCGGTCGTCCGGTACTGGTAGCTCACCTGGGTCGGCGCGCCGCAGAACGGCTGCGACGCGGCGGGCAGGCCGAACGCCGTGGTCTCGCAGTAGAACGGGAGCTGCTGCGCGCCGGAGAAGACGGGCCCGGTGATCGGGTGGTTGATGACGCGCAGGTGCGCCCACTGACCCGGGCTCGTCCGGGCGCTCAGGTCGTTGGCGCCGTCGCGCAGGCCGGTGACCAGGCCGAGCAGGCTGCCGTCCGGCTGGCCGTGGAAACTCGAGGTGACGTCGTGTCCGTTGGCGCTGACGGTGACCCGCTTCTCCGCCGGAACGACCCTGACCAGGACCTGTCCCCCGCTGACGAGCGCGGGCCGCGGGTTCGACACGGTCTCGATCGTCAGCTGCCGCCCGGGCGGAAAACCGGGAGCGGCCACCGCGGTCGCGGTCCCCAGCAGGAGCACGGGCGCGGTCAGGGCCGCGACCAGGGTGGACGAGCGCACAGCACGGTTGGCCACCAGACACTCCGGTCGTTCGTGGCATCGCGTCGGTGCGACACCGGGCTGCTGCCGGTATAGCACCTGCGGCCCGCCCGGAACAACGGCCGATTGCCGGGCCGCACCGGGTGCTGAAGGCGTTCGAGACGGGAATTGCGCGACTTCATTCCCGGAACCGGAAGTGTGCAGGGGTCGAGGGCCGCACGCAGACGGAGGCGCGGGACGCGACCGGCCAGGCCGCGCCGGACCGCGGCCCACGCCTCGGAACCCGCATCCGCGCCAGGGACATCACCGGACCACCCGATCCCGGGCCACACCCCGTGCTGAACGCGTCCGAGACAGGAACTACACGAATTCATTCCCGGAACCGAAGTGTCCGGGGATCGAGCGCCGCACGCAGGCGGAGGCGCGGGACGCGACCGGCCAGGCCGCGCC
>NZ_JBFAZA010000007.1:186486-320015 GCF_040681595.1 Amycolatopsis sp. NPDC051716
GCCGAACCGTGCGGACCGCGGCCCACGCCTCGGAACCCGCATCCGCGCCCGGAACATCACCGGACCACCCGATCCCGGGCCACACCCCGTGCTGAACGCGTCCGAGACAGGAACTACACGAATTCATACCCGGAACCGAAGTGTGCAGGGGTCGAGCGCCGCACGCAAACGGAGACGCGGGACGCGACCGGCCAGGCCGCGCCGAACCGTGCGGACCGCGGCCCACGCCTCGGAACCCGCATCCGCGCCCGGAACATCACCGGACCACCCGATCCCGGGCCACACCCCGTGCTGAACACGTCCGAGACAGGAACTACACGAATTCATACCCGGAACCGAAGTGTGCAGGGGTCGAGCGCCGCACGCAAACGGAGACGCGGGCCGCGACCGGCCAGGCCGCGCCGAACCGTGCGGACCGCGGCCCACGCCTCGGAACCCGCACGCGCGCCCGGAACATCACCGGACCACAGGACCTGATCCACGGTGGCACCCAGGGCGTGCAAGCCGTCCACTATGGACGGATTGCCGAGCCGCCGGGCGGCCGATGCCAGGTCACGCGCCGTCATCCCCGCCGTCCACGGAACACTGTGGTCGCGGAGGCGGTCGCGGGCCTCGAGCCAGGCACCGAGCACCGCGCCGGCACCCGCCCTGCGCCGTCGGCGCCACGAACGCAGGACCTTGGCCACCGGCACCCCCACGAACCAAGCCAGCAGGAACGCGGCCGGCCCGGCGAGTACCCAGAGCACCGGGAACGACCGGTCGCCGGTGCTCGCACCACCCGCGTCGCCGGGACCCTTGACCGGGGCGACCGGGGCGTCGTGCTGCTGCGCCGCCGGCGGCAGCTGGGCGCGCGCCTGGGCGGTGACCTCGGAAAGACCGGCGGGGCCACCGGCACCGCCGAGGCGGGTGGTGCCGGTCGGATCCAGCGGCACCCAGCCGGCCCCGGCGACCGCCACCTCCGGCCAGGCCAGGACATCGCCGTTGCGGACCGTGTAGCCACCGCCCGCGGCCGGCCCGGCGGGACAGCGGAAGCCGACGACCAGGCGGGCCGGGATGCCGACGATCCGCGCCAATGCGACGTACGCGGCCGCGAACTGCTCGCTCGTCCCGCGTCGCGTCTCGAGCAGGAACTTGCGCAGCTGCGGCCAGCCGTGGCCGCTCGGCAGGCCGGGGCCCGCCGCGGTGTGGTAGCCCTCGCGGAAGAACCGTTCCAAGGTGAGCGCCGCCTGGAAACCGGGGTGCAAGCCGCCGGCCGCGGCCCGCGCCATCGCCTCGACGTCCGCGGGCGGCTCGCCGATCGCGCCGAGCCCGCCCGGGGCCCGCTGGTCGATGGCGGCGGCCGCGAGGTCGGCGACCGGGACCTGCGGTTCCCACCAGCTCAGCCGGTACTCGCCGGCCGGGCGTGGCAACCACAGCGATCCTTGCGACTCCTCGACCAGCGGATCGGCGCCGCTGACGGCGGCCGGCCAGGTCTGGCTCGGCAGCCACGGCCCGTCGAGGTCGCCGAGCCGGATCGTCGCCGTCCGTTCCCGGGACGGCACGGTCACCAGCGGGCTCCGCGGCAACTCCGCGCCGAGCCGCCGGTAGTGGCCGCCCGGCGTCCAGTTGACTCCGTCGAAGGTGTCGAGCACGACCAGCGGCCACCGGTCGGGCCGCGCGTCGCCGCGGACGGAAAACAGCGGCACGTCGGGGTGCCGCAGCCGGTCGGCGATGTCGTCCAACGGCCCGGTCACGCGCCCGCTCACCTGCGCGGGCTGGTCCTGCTTCAGCGAAAACGCCGGTCCCGGCGCGGGAAGCAGCATCCCGGCCGCGGCCGCAGCGGCGAGCCCGAGGACCACCACCGGCACCCCCGACACGAACGCCGGCGCTCTCCGGCGGCCCCGGCTCGCCGGTTTCCCCGAGCCCGGACGGCTCAGGACGAGCAACGCTCCCACGACCGCCGCGTACCCGAGCCCGGCGGCGACGGCCGCGAGTCCGGACAGCGCAACGTAGAGCTGGCTCACGACGACCACCGCGAAACTCGGGATCAGCGCCACCATCGGCTTCCGGGCGCGCAGCGCCAGTTCCGTTCCGAGCACCCCGGCCGCCAGGGCCAGCAACGGGACGAACAGCAACTGGTCCGGCGACGGCCGCGCCGGCCAGGTCGACTGCAGGGTCAGCTGCCAGGACTCGGTGACCCCGGACGCCAGCGCGGACAACGTCTCGCCGGTGGGCAGCCCGGCCGCGGTCGTCGGAAAGAGCACGGTCTCGACGACCGCGAGCAGCCCGGCCAGGAGCAGCAGCAGCGGGCGCCACGCGGCGAGTGCCTCGGTGCGCGCGCACAGCCGGGCGACCCCGAACAGCACCGCCGCGGGGACCAGGAGCGGTGCGAGCAACGCCGCCACCCCGAACACCGGCGCGAAGAACAGGCCCGCGACGACGGTGGCGAGCAGCACGCACAGCGCGGTGGACCGGCCGGGCATCAGACCACCTCGTTCCACCGGCGCACGGCGTCCGCGGCGCTGTCGGCGCTGAGCACCCGGGCGCCGGGAACCACTAGCGGGACGCCGCCGGAACCCAGGTCCAGGACGAAAACCGACGAATACCGCACGCGCAGCCCGGCGAGGCCACCGAGCGTGCCGGGCCCGCCCGCTCCCGACGTCACGACCGTCAGGCAGCCACCCCGGTGCCGGACGACGGACAGCACGCCCGGCACGAGTGCCTGCCCGGCGCCGGTGTCCTGGCGTACCTGGCACAGCTCGTCGAGCACGTGCCGGACCGCGAGCGGGCCGCCGGCGGTCGCGAGGTCGGTACCGCCCGAGGTGACCAGCCGGCTGTGGTGCCCGGCCGTGGCGGACGCGGCGAGCAGTGACGCCGCGAGATCGACGGCTTCCTCGAAAACGGCCGGCGGCAACGCATTGCTTCGGGTGTCGAGCAGCAGGGTGAAGCGCGGCTGCTCCGGGTCGGCGTAGTCGCGGACCATCATCCGGCCGGTCCGCGCGGTCGCCTTCCAGTGCAGGTGCCGGACTTCGTCGCCGGGCTGGTATTCGCGGACGTCGCGGAGGTCCAGCGAGCCCCGCAGCGAGTCGTCGGTGGTGGCGCCGTCGTGGTGGTGCCGGGGGAAGCCGCCGGTCAGGGCGCGCGCCGGGTACGTGCGCGGATACACCCACAGCGTCGCGATTTCGCCCGCCGGGTGCCGGTTGCGGGCGAGGCCGAAGGGATCGGCGCGCAGCAGCGTCAGCGGCCCGACGGCCAGCAGCCCGCGGGTCCCGGTCGGAAGCTCGTACTGGTACGTCGCTTCCGCCCCCTCGGCCAGCGCGCGCACCTGGACCGACCGGGTACTTCCGCCGGCGTGGTCCCACGCGGCGAAGCCCGGCTGGGGCCGGCCGGCGAGATTGCGGACCCGCAGCTTCGCCAGGGCCGGCCGGCCTCGCTCGACGCGGTCCGGGTAGACGACCCGGGAGACCGCGACCCGCATCCCGCGGGCGGTGACCGCGACGGCGGCGAGCAAGGCGCCGAGCCCGATCGCGCCGAGCACGCGCAGCAGCGGGTAGCCCGCCCACTCCGCCGCCGCGACCAGCAGCACGGACACCCCGAGGACGGCGGCCCCGCGCGGGGTCGGCCGCATGGTCAGCGGCCCGCGTGGTGCATCGCCGGTGCCGGCGTCCCGGCCAGGACGTCGGCCACGACGTCGGCGGCGCCGAGCCGGCCGAGCTCGGCTTCGGTGGTGAGCACCAGCCGGTGTGCGAAGACCGGCACGGCCACGTCCTTGAGGTCGTCCGGCGTGACGAACCCCCGGCCTTCGGTGGCGGCCATGGCCTGGGCGGCGCGCACCAGCGCGATGCTCCCGCGCGGGCTGACCCCGAACCGCACCGCGGCGTGTTCGCGGGTCGCTCCGGCGAGCCGTGCCGCGTACTCGACGACCGCCCGGTCGAGGTGGGAAGCCCGGACCTCGGCGATCGCGTCGAGCAGCATCGGGACGTCGACCACGGCCGGGAGGTCGTCGGGTGACACGCCCGCGCAGTCGCTCATGATCACCATGACCTCGGCGTCCAGATCCGGGTACCCGACGGACAGGCGCATCAGGAACCGGTCGAGCTGGGCCTCGGGCAGCCGGTAGGTGCCCTCCATCTCGATCGGGTTCTGGGTGGCGATGACGAGGAAGGGCCGCGGTACGTCGTGGGAAACGGCGTCGGCGGTGACCCGCCGCTCGGACATCACCTCCAGCAGCGCGGACTGCGTCTTGGGGGTGCCGCGGTTGATTTCGTCGGCCACCACGATGTTCGAGAACACCCCGCCGGGGTGGAAGGCGAACCGCTCGTCCTTCTGGTGGTAGACGGTCACGCCGGTGATGTCGCCGGGAAGCAGGTCCGGCGTGAACTGGATCCGGCTCCAGCTGCCGCCGATGCTGCGCGCCAGGCACCGCGCGAGGGTCGTCTTGCCGAGACCGGGCACGTCCTCGATCAACAGGTGCCCCTCGGCGAACAGCGCGGCGACGGCGAGCCGGACCACCTCCGGCTTGCCGCGGATCACCCCCTGGATGTTCCGTGCGATCAGCGCGTAGGCCTCGCCGGCCCTCGACTCACCCATGCTGACTCCCCACCTCGTCGAACCTGCCCTCTTTTCCGAGGTGCGGATCCGGCCGACCGTAGCGCCGGCTTCCGGGGACCGGTCCCGAAGTCGTCCGGACATCGCGATCGGCCGCGCGATACCTCACGAAGGTGCGCCGACCGGCGGGCTTCCCGGGGCCATGACCCGCACCTTCGGCTGGGCCAGCACATCTCTCCAGTCGAACAGGCGACGGGCGTCGGTGTACTCCAGGCCACCACTGGCCGAAGCTTCGATACCGGCCCCGACCGCGACACTGTCGTTGAGGTACTTGCCGTCTTCGGATACCGAACCGTTGAGTTCGACCCCGGGACCGGCCGCTATCCCGGCCGTGCCGTAGATCGACCGGCCGGTGAGCTCGTCGATGTTCGCCGTCGACCCCTTGACACTGATGGTGGCTTCGCCGCCGAAACCCAGGCCCGGACCCACGTGCTGACTGTTGGCGACGCCGACCCCGCGCCGGTCGACCACCAGGCAGGAGTCACCACCACCGCCGGCGCCCGCACCTTGGAGGTGCACGCCGAAGCAAAGCGCGTTGGAACCACCGGGCGGGTTCTTCTCTTCCGCCTTCTTCTGGTCCGGCTGCCGCGCCGGGCGGGCCGCCGCCTGCCCGCGCCGGGCCTGCTGCTGTCGCTCTCCTGACCTCTTCGCGGCCTGCTTGCCCTTCGCATCATCCGCAGAAGCGTTGGCCTTCCTGCTCGCCTTGTTCCGCGCGGCGGTGTCGGCCAGCCTTCGATTCCTGGCGACGTTCTCGGCGGCCCGCCGCCCCGCGCCCAGCTGGTCGGACACCGCGCCGCCGCCACCGACCTTGGTTCGCCGCGCGTCGCCCGCCGGGTCGGACACCGCCACGCCGCCCCCTCCCGCGTTTTCCGGAAGCCGAGGCAACGCACCGGGCATCGTCTGCCGAACCACGCGGTTGAACCGGTCGGAGGATTTCTTGTCGAGGACCGGCGCGTGCTGCTCGGCATTCTTACGCCCCTGCGCACGCTCTTCCTTCCGAGCCGGATTCCCGGCATCGGCGGCGGTGCGCTTGTCCGCGGCTTCCTGCTTCGCGATGTCCGCGGGTGAGCTCGGCGGCGGCGCCGGCGCGGCGTCCGCGGACTGCGCCCCCACCACCCCGAACACCGCGGCCGCCCCCACACCGAAGCCGGCCGTCAGCATTCCCCGGATCACCTTGTCCACTGTCGTCAACCGCTTCTCCCTTCCTACGGCGGTGCGAATCTCAGTGCTTGCGGTCGTGGATTTCCTCGGCGAGCGAACTGCCCATCAGGCCGCCGAAGATGCCCGCCGCGACGCCGGCGGCCAGGCCGAGCGGCGACGTGGCGAGCGCGCCGGCGACGATGCCGAACACCAGCGAGCCCGACACGCCACCGATTCCCGTCACCGCGCCGAGGCCGAGCGGCGCCCTCGGCTCGAGCGGCGGCAGGTAGTACGTCTCGGAAACCTCCTCGCCGCGGTCCCGCTCCTCGACCGGCGCCTTCTGCCCGAGCCACACCCGCTCCGGGAGCACGATGTAGTAGGCGTCGTCGAGTGCCGGCTCTTCGGCCAATGCCGTGCTCACGACGTCACCACGCGGTCGCGGAGACGGTGCCGTTGACCGCCGTCGCGGTCGAGGACGCGGACACTCCGCCGGACGTGACGGACGCGGTCTTCGAGACCACCTTGCCGTGCTCGCCGGGAGTCCGCTTCCCGTGCCCGGTCTTCCGCGCGGGCGCGTCGTCGCACGGTCCCTTCTCGGTCTTGAGGCCGTCGCGGATCTTCTTGAGATCCGCCTTCGTCTTGCCGAGTGTGTCCTTGGCCTGGTGGAGCGCCTTGGCCGCCTCGTCGAAGGTCTTTTCCGCGTCCCGGACGGCCTGGTGCGCGACGCCGACCGCCTTGACGGCTTCGTCGAGCCCTTGATCGGTCGTCGCGGCGGGGCTCGGCCGGACCTCCGGCGTCTTGACGGCCGGCGCGGAGGCCTGGGCCGCGGCCCGCACGATGTACCGGGTGGTCGACGCGTCGACCGTCTTCTGCGCCGCCGAAGAGCGGGACCGTGACGGCGATTTGGCGTGTTTCGCGACCGGCCGCGCCGGCAGGATCGGCCGTGCCGCCGCGACGGCCGGGCGGTGCGCCGCCGCGGGCACCACGTGCCGCGGCGGCTCCGGCTGCTTCGGCCCGTCGACGGTGTGCTGCGGGGTGGCGATCCTGGCCGGCGGAGCGGCGACGGCGGCAGGAGCCTGCTGTGGAACCGCGGCCGCCTGAGGTGCGGCCGGAACCGGCTTCACGTCGTGGTTTTCCTGGCCGTCTTCGGCGAGTGCGCTCGCCGTCGATGCCCCGATCGCCGCGGTCGCGAGACCCGCCACCCCGTAAACGGCCGCCCGCTTCAGATTCCGCTTCATTCCCTCACCTCGCTGGTCATCGGCGACCGGTCGCCGCCACGCCGCAACAATCCCCGGAGGTGGTCCACCACGAATACATCCGCGATACATTCGCGGCCGATTCCCCGCGCGATCCGCCGTTGTGGCGCGCCGATGGCCGCAACCTGCCACGCGGGGCGCGCCGCGGGCAGAGGCATTCCTAGAATGGGAGTGCACGCCCGCACGAAGCCGGGCATCGGCACGAGCGCGAGGGCGACCCAGAACCATGGCGGACACGGAACACGGCGAACTGGTGCCGCTCGGCGAAGGCCCGGTCGCGCGAGTGCTGGCCGGGGTGCACGGCACGACCGGCGAGGCGTTCGCGCTCAAGGTGTACCCGGGCAAACTGGATCGCCGGACCCGCACCGAACTCGACAAGGAATTGAGCGCACTCGCCGAATTGCGCGAGCTGGGGACCGCGCTGATCCCGGACGAGGTCCGGGAACTCCCCGACGGCCGGTGCGGGATCCGGATGGAACTGTGCGCGCAGTCGTTGCCGGAACTGGTCGCCGCCTTCGGGCCGCTGTCGATCACCGACACGCTGGCGCTCGGCGAAGCCCTCGCCACCACTCTCGCCCAGGCGCACCAAGCCGGGCTCGTCCACGGCGGTGTCACGCCGGGCAACGTGCTCTTCCGGGCTTCCGGCGCCCCGGTGCTGGCCGACTTCGGTTCGACCCTGCGCCAGGCCTTCCCCCGCGACCTCGAAAGCGGGGTCGAATACCTCGCGCCCGAAACCCTGCGCGACGGGACCGTCGACGAGCGCACCGACCTGTACGGCCTCGGCGCCGTCCTGTACCTCGCGCTGTCCGGGCAGCCTCCGCACCAGGGCCGCCCCGGCGAGCCCGTGGACGCGGTGACGCTGCGCGTCCTCGGCGGCGACGTTCCCCCGCTGGACCGGCCCGACCTGCCCGGCGGTCTCGCTCATCTGGTGTCGGCACTGCTCGCGGTCAACCCGGACGCGCGGCCGATCGACGCCGCCCTCGTCGTCACCCGGCTCGGTGCGATGATCGGCCCCGCCGTCCCCGGAAACCACCCCGCACCGACACCTTCCGCAGCCGTGCCGCCCCGGCCTCGCCCGCTCGGTGAGCTGGTGGCCGAGTACGGCCCCACGACCGGCACGCCTCGCAAGCGCCGCACCACGCTCACGGTCGCGGCCGCCGCGGGCGCGGCCGCGCTCGCGATCGTCGCGGTGGTCGTCTTCACGAACCGGCCGGAGGAACTGAGCGTGCCCCCGGCCCCGGCCCCCACGACCGGCCGCCCGACGCCGTCACCGGCGGCCGCGCGGATCGAGTTCGCGACGCCCGCCGACCACGACACCTATGTGGACCTCAGCTGGCGCGGCAGCACGCCGGAGCTCGTCTACGCCGTCGTCGTCGCCCCGGAGGGCAAGCCGAACCACACCGAATACGTGCAGCGCGAGACGAGTCACCGCGTGGACGTGGAGCCGTCCCTGAAGTACTGCTTCGTCATCCAGGCCACCGACGGCTCGGCGACCGTCCAAAGTGCACCGCAGGGCATCCGGGACGCCCACTGCACGCAGTAGGCGTCCCGGGGCTCAGCCGGGCGGCCAGGTGTACTTGGCGGACGAGACGCCGTTGTCCGAGGTGACCCAGGCCTGCTTGCCGACCGCGCCGAAGTCGAACGCCTCGAAGGTCACCGCACCGTTCGCGTCGGTGGTGAACGAGCGGCCCCCGTTCGAGTACGTGCACCCGCAGTGCGGCGTGAAGTGGAACTCGGTGTCGGGCGCGAATCCGCGCACGACGACGTGCATCTTGGCGCAGTCCGGCGCCGAACACTCTTCCGGGGCCGGCTCGTAGGTCCCGGTCTTCCCCCGGGTCACCGTGATCGTCGGTTTCGGGACCGCCGGGCCGGTCACCTTCGCCGTGGCCGGCGTCCCGCGCCCGGCACTGTTCTCCGCGGCCACGGTGACCGTGTAGGTGATGCCCGCGCGCAGCCCGGGAATCACCGCGGACCGCGCGGTGCCCCCCAGATCGGCGGACCCCGCTCCGGCGCCGGACGACGGGTTCCACGTCACGTGGTACGCCGTGACCTCGGCCCGGTTGTCGGCCGCCGCGCCCCAGCTGAGCTGCGCATCACCGCCCTGCAGCCGCGCGGTGAGCCGGGCCGGGATGCCCGGCGGGCTCGGCGGGAGGGGCTTCTGCTGCTGGGGCACCGGCGGATCGGTCTTCCGCACCGGCGGAGATTGCTGCTTCGGACCGTCCGCCCGCACGTCGGGCTTGGCCTTCGGCGGTTGCTGAGCAGGTGGCTGCTGGACCGGCGGCGGTGGGGGTGACGTCGGCGGCGCCGAGGTGGCGGGGGCAGGAGCCTTGTCGGCGGCGACCGGCACCTGGCTGACCTTGCCGTCGGGGTCGACGACCAGGACGTGCTTGCCCTCCCCGCCGTCCACGTAGACGCGCTTGTCGTCGCCGCGCACCAGCTGCGGGGTGCCCGATTCCGGCGGGATCGCCGTGGACTGACGCGGCTTGCCGTCCGCGCCGTAGGTGAGCACCTGGTGGCGGGTCAGATCGAGGAGCACCACCGAGGACGCACTCGCCGCCGGGTTCGAATAGACGCCGTCGGGCAGGCCGACCTTGATCGGCTGCGCGGGCGCGCGCCCGGCACCGGGCACGCCGGCGTCGAGCAGGTACAGCTGCCGCTCTTCCGGCTCCAGCACGGCGATCCGGCCGTCGGCGTCGGCGGGAGCGATCTGCGCCGCCGCCGAAAGGTCCGTCCCGATCGCCACCGGTTCGCCCGGCGCGTCCCCCGACACCTGCCGGATCGTGTCGGTCGTCGTGTCGACGAACACCGCGCGGTCGCCGGCGATGCTGAGCCCGCCGGTGTGCCCCGCGCCCAGATCGTCCCGGCAGGCCACCGTGTCCGCGTCCTTCGCCAGCCGGCACAGCGCGCCGGAGTCGAGGCGGTTCAGCCAGAGCGTGCCGTCGGGGGTGGCCACCGGGGCACCGAGCGGACCGCCCGCGGGCAGCGTGGTGAAGCCGCTGCCGAGCCGGACCACCCGGCCGGCTTCCCGGTACACCAGGTACGGGCCGCCGGAGGCTTCCACGAGCGCCGGCCGTTCGCCGGACGGCGGGGTCAGCGTGCGGTCGACCGCCAGGTCCGACTTGCCGAATTCGACGATGGCGGACTTGCCGATCACGTACCCGCTCGTCGGGCCCTGCACCACCTGGCTGCCCGGTTCGAGGCCGGCCACGGGCACCTGGGCATCCACGCTCTTGGCCGAACCGTTGACGAACAGCACCAGGTTGAGGGCCGGGCTGGCGATCCAGTGCCCGGCCTGCGCGAGCTCCAGCCCCGGCAACGGCGAAGCGCCCCCCGACACGGCCGCCCCGATCAGCACCGCGCAGACGCTGACGAGCGCGGTCATCGGAAGCCGGCGGAGTCCCCTCTTACCCACCCGGCGATCGTAGAAAATCCCGGTACACGAACCGGCCCGGTCGAATACATTCCCGGCTCGGGTGCGCGCTGAACGTGACATTCATGCCTCCGGCAAACTCAGTTCGAAGATCGCGCCGCCCACTTCGGCGTTGTAGACGCGCAGGACACCGCCGTGCGCCTGGGCCACCCAGCGGACGATGGACAGCCCGAGCCCGCTCGAGCCGGCACCGCTGGTGAACCGGTCGAACGTCTCCCCGGCGACCGCCGCGTCGATGCCGGGCCCGTGGTCCGCCACCGTCACCCGGCCGCCCGCCACGGTGATGTGCACGATCGCCTCCGCCCCGGGCCGCCGCCCGTGGCGCATCGCGTTGTCCAGCAGGTTCCCGATGGCCCGCTGGACCAGCGCGGGGTCCGCGAGCACCTTCGTCGGGGCCACCGTCACCGTCACCTGGGCGTCTTCCTTCGGCGTTTCGTCCACCACGCCGGTGACCAGCTGATCGAGCCAGACCGGCTGGATGGCCAGTGACTCGACACCCGCGGCGAGCCGGGCGCGCACGAGCAGGCCGTCGATGATGCTGCCCATCCGCCCGGCCAGCCGGACCGTGCGCGGCAGCAGGTCCGCGCGTTCGGCCGGGTTCCGCAGGGCCGTTTCGGCCAGTGCGCGCAGCGCCGCCACCGGGGTGCGCAGGTCGTGCGCGGTCTCCGCGAGCAGGACCTCCTGCTGTTCCAGCGCGGCCGTCGCGGGCCGGATCGCGCGCCCGGACAGGACGTGCCCCGCGACTCCCAGCGCCGCGACGAGCAGCACGCACCCGCCGCCGACGAGCAGCACCAGCCGATCGTGGTCCGCCTCCTCGGCACGGGCGTCGACGACGACGACCACCGCGCCGGCGTACTGGCCGGCGGTGTTGCGGAACGGTTCCGCGCCGATCCTGACCAGTTCTCCGCCGGTCCCGCTGCCGTAGCCGGTGAGGACGGCTTCGCCGCGGACCGCCTCGCCGGCCCAGGCACGCAGCTTGGCCGGGTCCACCGGGACGCACGTCCGCGCGCTGGTGAAGCCGGCGAACCGGCCCGCGCCGGCGGGCAGGACCACGAACTGCGGGCACTGGCCGCTCACCGGGTCCTGGCCGACCAGCGCGGTCACGACCTCGTCGCCCTCCTTGACCAGCCGGGTGACCGCCGCGGTGACCCGGCTGGTCCGGCCGTCCAGGCGCACCTCGCGCTGCTGCGCGTCGGCCTGGACCGCGAGCCAGGCGAACACGATGAGGCCGGCCGCGTTGAGCCCGGTGAACAGCCAGGTGAGCACCCGGCGCAGGTGGCGCAGCCGGTCGGCCGCCGATCGCCTCACCGGGTGGCCAGCCGGTAGCCGCGCCCGCGCACGGTGCGGATCAGCTCGGGTTCGCGCAGCTTCAGGCGCAGCCGCCGGACGACGACATCGACCACATTGGACATCGGATCGGTCCGGCTGTCCCAGCAGTGTTCGATCAGCTCGTCGCGCCCGACAGCTTGCCCGGGCCGGGCCAGCAGGACTTCGAGCACGGCGAACTCCTTGCCGCTCAAGGTGAGCAGCGTCCCGGCCCGGCGGACCTCGCGGCGAGCGCAGTCCATTTCCAGGTCGTCGTGGCGCAGCACGGAGGGCCGTCCCGAGCCGGCCCGGCGGCACAGCGCGTTCACCCGGGCGGCCAGTTCCGCCACGGCGAACGGTTTCACCAGGTAGTCGTCGCCGCCGTGGGCGAACCCGGCCACCCGGTCGTCGAGGCTGTCGCGGGCGGTGAGGAACAGCACCGGCACCGCCCACCCCTCCTGCCGCCGCCGGTGGACGTAGCCGATCGAGTCGCCGTCGGGCAGCATGCGGTCGAAGACCGCGCAGTCGTGGTCCGCGGCCGCCAGCTCGGCGTGCGCGCCGGCGAGGTCACCCGCCTGGCCGACCCGCAGTCCGGACGCGGCCAGCTCGGTGGTCACCGCCACCCGCAGGTCTTCGTCGTCCTCCACCACCAGCACCCGTGCGGCTGTCATCGGAACCTCATGTGCGTCGCGCGATCGTGGGAGTCAGACGGAGCGGGGGTGTGAGCATGGTGCTCTTCCAGGTCCTGGGACCACTCGAGGTGCGGGGTCACGACGGTCTCGTGTGCCGGCTCGGCGGCGGCAAGCCCGTCGCGGTGCTCGCCGCCCTCCTCGTGGAGCCCAATGCGTGGATCGCCGTGGACCGGCTGATCGCAGCCACCTGGCCGGAACCGAACGCGCCGGCGTCGGCCGAGGCCAACCTCAAGACCTACGTGTGGCGGCTGCGGCGGCTGTTGCCGGGCCACGAAGCCGGCGCGCGCATCGAAAGCAGGCCGGGCGCTTACCGGCTGCGGGTCGCTCCGGGCGAACTCGACGCCCAGTGCGCCGCCGAAGCGGCCGAGAGCGCCCGGCACGCGCTGGCCGAGGGTGCGGCGGAGACGGCGTTCGCCCTGGCCACCGAAGCGCTCGGGCGCTGGTGCGGGCGACCGTACGAGGGTTTGGACCTCGACCTCGGCGCCACCGTGGCGAGGCTCGACGACCTGCGGCGTGAGCTGTGGGCGTGCCTCGCCGAGGCACAGCTGGCGCTCGGCCGCACGGCCGACGCCGTCACGACCCTGCGTTCCCTCACCGCCGACGATCCGCTGCGCGAAGACGCATGGGCGCGGCTGGTCCGCGCGTGGCACGCGCTGGGGCGCCCGGCCCAGGCGCTCGCCGCGTACCACGAGGCACGCCGCGTCCTGGCCGCCGAGCTGGGCGTCCGGCCGGGGCCCGAGCTGGCGGAGGCGCTCCGGGCGATGCACTGCGGCGCCCGCCCCGCCGAGCGGCCGCCCCGGCGCGAGCTGCCCCGCGACACGCCGTTGTTCACCGGCCGCGCCCGGGAGCTCGAGCTCCTGGACCGCGCGTGCACCGGCAATCCGCGGGTCGCCGTGGTGACCGGGCCGGCCGGGGCCGGCAAGACGGCCCTCGCCGTGCACGCGGCGCACCGGCTGGCCGCGCGGTTCCCCGACGGCCAGTTCTCCGTCGCGCTGCACGCGGCGGGCTCGCCGGTGCCGGTCGCGGCGGTACTGGCCAGGCTGCTGCACGGCATCGGCATCCCGCCCGCGCTCGTCCCGGCCGACGCGGACGGACGGGCCGCGCTGTGGCGATCCGAACTCGCGTTCCGGCGGGTGCTGCTGCTCTTCGACGACGTCGCGGACCCCGCGCAGGTGGAGCCGCTGCTGCCCGCGACCGGCCCGAGCGCGGCGCTGATCACCGGCCGGTCCGAGACCCTGCACGTCGACGGCGCGGTCCGCGTCCGGCTCGGGCCGATGTCCCCGGCCGAGGCGGCGGCGCTGTTCCGCGCGGCGGCCGGGGAACGCGGCGCCGTCGCGGACGAGCCGGCCGTCGCCGCGACCGTGCGGCGCTGCCACGGCCTTCCGGCCGCTCTGCGCGAAGCCGCGGCGACCGCGGGCAAGCCACCCATCACTCCACTGTGGACGATCCGGCGGCGCGAACCCGAGAAGGTCGCGTGAGCCATGAGTGTCCACGACGAGCTGAGCGATCGGGAACGGCAGCTGCTCACGCTGCTCACGGCCGGCTACACCGACGAGTCCGCGGCGGTGCGGCTGGGCATCTCGGTACGCACCGTGCGCCGGACGGTCTCCGGCATCATGAACCGGCTCGGCGCGCGAAGCCGGTTCCAAGCCGGGGTGAAGGCGGCCGATCGCGGCTGGCTCCTCGACGTGGGCTGAGTGGCCGATCACGCTACGCTGCGCAGCATGCGTGTGCTGGTCACCGAAGACGACGAGAATCTCCGGGTGGCCGTGGAGGCTTCCCTGCGAGGCGCCGGATTCGCGGTGGACGTCGCCGCCGACCTGCCCGAAGCCGACGAAGCGGTGAGCGTCAACGCCTACGACTGCGTGGTCTTCGACCGGATGCTGCCCGCCGGCGATTCGCTGGCCTACGTGACGGACCGCCGCCGGAGCGGCTGGGGCGTACCCGTCCTGTTCCTCACCGCGCGGGACACCGTGGCCGACCGCATCGCCGGGCTGGCCTGGGGCGACGACTACCTGGTCAAGCCGTTCGCGATGGCCGAGTTCCTGGCCCGGGTGCGGAGCCTGTGCCGGCGCAACGGCACCGGCCCCGCCCCCGTCCTGCGGTTTTCCGGCCTCGAGCTGGACACCGGCCGCCACGAGGCGCGCCGCGGCGGCGTCCTGCTCACGTTGACCGGCAAGGAGTTCGCCGTCCTGCGCCGCCTGCTCGCCACGCCGGGCGAACCGGTCCGCCGCGCCGACCTGCTGGCCGCCGGCTGGGACGAGCTCGTCGCCCCCACCACCAACGTCCTGGACGTCCTCATCCTCCAGTTGCGGGGCAAACTCGGCGACCCACCGGTGATCCACACGGTCCGCGGCATCGGCTACCTGCTCGGCCGGGCCGGGCGGACGGATCAGCGGGGCGAGTAGGCCGGGCAGCCGGGAAACCGCCGTCGCCGTCATCCCGGGGACAGCGGCGGATCGGGGAGCTCGAGCCATTCCAGGTCCATCGGCACCAGCGTCGTCGACAACACCAGCTCGCGAAGCAGGTTCACGGTCAGGGTCAGCCCCACCGGCTCCCCCACCTCCTCCCGCCGCAGCCCGTGCACCCCGGCGTCGGAAAGCCGTTGCCGGACCCGGGAAACGAGGTGCTCGACGCGCTTGACCGTCCAGTTCTCCTGCGGCCGCCGGTCGGCGAGCTCGGCGGCCGCCTGCTGCCGGGACAGCGGCAGCGGGTGGGGGTCGTAGCCGAGGTAACGCTGCCCGAGCACCGCCAGCACGAGGTGTTCCTCCCGGGACAGCCGCCACCGTTTCGGCGGCGCCGTCGGGTGCGTCGGGCGACGCGTGGCGACACCGGCCTCCCCGTCCGAGACGAGCAGTTCCAGCACGTGCTCGCGGGTGCCGCGCAGGAACAGCGCGGTGTACCCCACGGCCAGCGGCAGCGGTTCGCTGTCGCGGTGCAGCAGGACGCTGTCGGACAGCCGGATCGGCGAGCGGCCGGTGTTGCGCAGCCACCAGCGGTCCCCCTCGCGCAGGAGCAGCCCGTGGACCCGGCTGATCCGCACGTCTTCCTCGCCGACGCAGACGTCCACTTCCAGCCGGTTGCGCCCGAAGGTCACCCGGCTCCCGGGCGACGGCGGCACCGCGACGCCACCGGTGACGGTGAGCGCGCTCAACGTGCCCGGCACGGTGTCGGCGACGCCGTGGCGCAAGCTGCGCCGGCGGTGCGGGTCGAGGCGTTGGGTGGTCACGGCCACCTCCGTTCGTAGGCGCCGATGTCGAAACCCGCGCCGGCGGGCCGGGCGACGCCGTCGAGGTCGAACGCGGGAGCGTGCCGGGGGCTGCCCGCGTCGATCGCGGCCGAGCCCGCGGCGAGGTGGTAGTCGCCGCGGGCCGGATCGGCGAAGCCCGGGTTTCCGGCGAAGTCGTGGTCGGCGGCGAACGGCCCGGCGTCGACCGGTCCGTCACCGAACACGTTGTTGCGCAAGGTGTTCGTCCCGGTGAACCGGTCCGCGTCGATCAGCAGGGAGCCGCGGGCGTTGCCGGCGAAGGTGTTGTTGACGATCTTCAGGTCGCGCATGGTCCCGGTCGACTCGACCCAGAGGCTCAGCCCGGCCTGCGCGTTGCCGGTGGACAGGTTGTCGAAGACCCGGATGTCCGACAGCAGCCGGTTTTCCGAGTAGTCCTCGACGGCGAGGCCGATCCCGGCCTTGGTGGCCTCGCGGGTGTCGCCGACGACGTTGGCGTAGACGTCCACAGTGGACGAGGAATCGACGTAGATGTTCGGTCCGCGGTTGCCGGTCACGACGTTGTGGTGGATCTTCACCCGGGCGGCGTCGTCGTACTTGACGTCGATGCCTTCCTCGCCGTTGTCGTGCACGCGGCAGCCGGCCACCTCGACGTCCGACGAGCCGGAGGCGATGCTCAGCGCTTCGTAGTCGGCCGAGGTGCCTCGCGAGTTGGTGCCGCGGATGTCGCAGCCGGTGATCCGGACGCGCCGGGTGCCGACCAGCACGAGCCCGCCGTCGCGGGCGCCGTCGACGCCGAAGCGGTCGAACACGAGGTCGTGGGCGCCCTCGGCGTATACGCCGAAGCCGGTCGAGCCGGCCACGGTCACGTCGGTGAACTCCAGCCAGCCGTGCCCGCCGACGGCCAGGCCGCCGGCGCCCGTCAGCACCGCGGTGCCGCCGGTGCCGGCGAACCGGATCGGGCGGCCCGGAGCGCCGTCGCGGCGGACGGTCAGCCCACCCGGGTGCGAGCCGGCCTCGATCGCGACCGTGTCCCCCGGACGGGCCACGTCGGCCGCGGCCTGGACGGTGGCGTACTGCCCGTGCGGCCCGACCCGCCAGGTCCGCGGTACCGGTCCGGCGGCCCCCTCGGCCGTCGGACCGGCCACGGTCACCGCCAGGAGAGCCACACCGGCCAGCACCCGTATCGCCACTTTTCCGTCCCGTCTCCTCCGGCCCGCGAACCCGGCCTCGGCTCTCCCTTTCTAGCCGGGACCGCCGGGGACCGGTCCCCGGCTCACGGGAGCTTCCGGACGAGGACCTCCGCCAGGGAGCGCGCGGTCGCGCACAGCGCGTCCCCGCCGGCCGCCGCGGTGTCCTCGACGGAGACCGCGGCGACTTCCTCCCGGGTCTGCGGCGTGCCCTGCAGCACCGGCAGGGCCGGGGTGTAGGAGCGGTGCACGACCTTGACAGCGCACTCCGGGTGCCCGCCGGGCACCGGCGCCACGACGGCGGTGCGGTTCCCCACGCGGATCCGGTCGCCCGGCACGTCTTCGTCCGCCTCGATCGGCCATTCCCGGCTGTACTCGACGGTGATCGTGCGCGGATCGTGCTCCCAGGTGCAGTCCCAGCCACCGAACCCGCGGTCCGGCTTCTTGACCCGGCCCAGCACCCCCGACGTCGTCGCGTCGTCGAGCAGGCCGCAGGCGTCGATGCGCGCCAGTGACCAGGCCGGGAGCGGCTGTTCGCGCCGCGGCAGGGGCCCGTTGGCGAGCGTGGCCAGCACACCGGACAGCACCGACTCCGAGAAGGAGCAGAACGGCGCGTCCTTCGCGTCCGTCACCGCGCGCGAGGTGATGACGATCCGGTTGGCGTCGGCCAGCGAAATGGCGCGCTCGCAGGAGCCGTCGTGCGCCTCGGGGTACTCGATTTGGCCCATCTTCCCGGGCACCGGCGGCCGGGGCGGGTACCGCAGCGGGCCGGTGAGGTCGAGCCGGGTCTGCACCTGCCCGGACTTGTCGGCCAGCGTGGTCGTGACCACGCAGGTGCCGAAGTTCGCCACCTCGGGGTCCACGAACGGCTCCCCGAACCCGGTGAGCGAGTTGAGTGAAATCGCCGCGCACGGGTCCGTGCCGGCCGGGTCGGCACCGAGGGTGTTGGCCCTGGCCGGTGCGCTGCTGCTGGTAGTGGTCGTGGTGGTGGTCCACAGCGGCCGGGCGAGGACGAACCCGGCCACCAGCGCGGCCACCACCGCCACCGCGGCCCCGGCGAGCAGTTGCCGTCGCAGGCGGCGTCGCGGCCGCCGTGGCGCGGGCGCGTCCGCCGTGAGCAGGGTGACCACCTCGGCGGCGCCGGGCCGGTCGGCCGGGTGCCGGGCCATCAGCGCGGCGAGCACCGGCGCGAACGATCCGGCGCGCTCGGCGGGTGCGGGACGGCCGGCGGCGGCGCGGCGCATCTGCGCGAACGGGCCGTCCTCACCCGAGCCCCACGGCGACCGGCCTTCGATCGCGGCGTAGAGGGTGGCCCCCAGCGAGAAGACGTCCGAGGCCGGCCCGGCTTCGGCGCCGTCGGCCACCTCCGGCGCGACGTACCCGAGCGTGCCGGTCAGCTGCGCGCCGCCGGTGCGGGTGACCTCGGTCCAGCGGGCGATGCCCAGGTCGGTGAGCTTGGCGACGTCGTCCGCGGTCACCAGGACGTTGCCCGGTTTGACGTCGCGGTGGACGATGCCGCGGGCGTGCATGTCCGCGAGCGCCGCGGCGAGCTGCGTGCCGATCCGCCGGACGCGGTCCTCGGGCAGCGGCCCCCCGTCGTCGACGAGCTCTTCGAGGCTCCGGGCGGCCAGGTACTCCGTGACCAGCCACTGGGCGTCCCCGTCGGTCACCGTGTCGAACACCGTGACCACGTTCGAGTGCAGCAGGCCGGCTCCGATCCGCGCCTCGCGCCGGATCTGCCCGGCGTCCTCCCCCAGCGCTCGTTTGAGCGTCACCTGTCTGCCGAGCTCCAGATCGACCGCTCGCCAGACCACGCCCATGCCGCCTCGGCCGAGCTCCTCCTCCAACCGGTACCGGTTGGCCACGACCCGCCCCATGCCCACGCGGGCAGTGTACGAAATCGCGTGTCGGCTCGCTGACCCCGTGTCACCGTGACGGCCTAGCGGCGGCCCGGGACCGCTCGGTCTTCGTGGCCACGACCGGCTTCGCCCCGGCGCCGGCGGAATCGTCGTTCCGTGATTCCGGTTCCGCTTCGGGCCCGGCCACACCGGGCCCGTCGCCGCCGCCCCCTTTCGAGTCACCGGATTTCGCGGGCGATCCGCCGCTGTTCCCGGCCTCCGGTACGTCGCCGTCCGGCGTCAGCCGAGGCTCCACCGCTGGTTGCTGCCGCCGTTGCAGGACCACAGTTCGACCGGGGCGCCCTCGGCGGTGGACCCACCGGTCACGTCCAGGCACAGCCCGGACCGCGCCGCGGTGACGGTGCCGTCGGGGTTGACGTTCCACTGCTGGTTGGCCTGGCCGTTGCAGGACCAGACGATCACCTTGGTCCCGGGACTGGTGCCCTGGCCGGAGGCGTCCAGGCACAGCGGCGTGCCGGCCGGCGTGACGGTCAGCTGGGCGGCGGCGGTCCGCGTCCACGTCTGCCCGGCCCGTCCGTCACACCCGCCGATGGTCACCTGCGTGCCCGGGGTGCCGGCCGAAGGTGCGGCGAGGCACTTGGCCGCGCCCACCGCGTGCAGCGGGCCGGTGGTCCCGTTGTCCGGTGGCGTGCTGCCGGGCACGTACGGGCACTTGGGCGTGTAGACCGAGATACCGCGGGGATCGGGTGGCGCCGGGCACAGGAAGGCCGGGTACCGGGTGTCACTGTCCAGGAAGGTCTTCAGCCACGGGATCAGCAGTTTCATCTCGACGTTGTTGGGGTGGGTGTAGTAGATGTGGTCGGCGCTGGCGATCTGGGCGAAAACGCTCTGCGTCGAGGCGGGCATGGTGCCGTAGAGACCGCTGAGGTAGGACGGCGTGACCACGGTGTCGTTCTGCCCGCCGAGCACCATCGTCGGCACCCGGTCCGTGGCCAGCGACAGGTTGCCCACCGGCGAGCCGGGTGCGAGCCCGATCGCGGCCTTGAGCGTGGGCCGGCTTTCCGCCGCGAGCAACGCCCCGGCCCCGCCCGCGGAATGGCCGAGCACCGCCAGCCGGTTCGGGTCGACCCGGTCGCGCACCGGGCTTTGCGTCGTCAGGTAGTCCAACGCGGCCAGCAGTTCGGTGCCGCGGGCGTCGGCGCTGTCGGTGCGGGTGCTGGTCTCCACGCCGAGCACCACGAACCCGAACGAGGACAGCCACGGCCCCATCCACGCTTCCTCGTCGGCGAACAACGCGGAATAGCCGGGCACGATCGCCAGCGCACCCCACGTCCCCAGGCTGGTGTCGGTCGGGTAGTACACCCGTCCGCCGTTGAACCCGTGGCCCGCCGGCACGCTCGCCGACGCCGTCGCGAACGGACCGGTGCTCGATTCGATCATCGCCACCGTCGGATCGGGGCCTCGCTGGTACGGGTTGTCCGCCGTGCTGTCCCGTGGCCGGGCGAGGGCGGGCCCGGCCGTGAGCACGGCCGCGGCCAGCGTGGCCAGGACGGTCAGGACGATTCCGGTCGCCCGGGCCGGTGTCACGCCTCGTTGCATGCTCGCCTCCAGCGCCACGTGGACATTCCGCCTCAGCGTGGCAAGACGGCTCCGCGACTTCAACAACGACCGCGCACCGGCGGAACCACCGCGCCGGCACGCCGGCGGATCACCGCTGGTCACTCACTTTTTTCGATCCGTTCGACGCCGCCGCCATCACCCGGTTACCCGGTCTCGGCGAGGAAAATTTCATCGTGGCAACGGCACCGCGGGTCCCGGCCCGCTCATTTCGCGAGCAGGGTCAGCAACCTGGCCACTTCGTCGCGGACCGCGTCCCGCCCGGGAGCCAGGTAGCGGCGGGGGTCGGTGATCGTCGCGTGTTCCCCGAGCGTGGAACGCACCGCTTCGGTGAGCACCTGGTTCAGCCGCGTGCCGATGTTGACCTTGACGATGCCGCTCGCCACCGCCCCGCGCAGTCCCTCGTCGGTCACGCCGGAGGAACCGTGCAGCACCAGCGGCACCGGAACGCTCCCCGCGAGCGCGGCGATCAGCGCCTCGTCGAGCACCGCACTGCGGTCGGTCATGGCGTGCGACGATCCGACGGCCACCGCCAGCGAGTCCACGCCGGTCGCGGCGACGAATTCGCGGGCTTCGCCGGGGTCCGTGCGCACACCGGGGGCGTGGGCGCCGTTCTTGCCGCCGATCTCGCCGAGTTCGGCCTCGACGCGGCAGTTCGCGGCGTGACAGCGTTCGACGACGGCTTTCGTCCTGGCCACGTTTTCGGCGTAGGGCAGCGCGGCGGCGTCGAACATGACGGATGCGACGCCGAGGTCGAGTCCTTCGTGGATCAGCCGCTCGTCCTCGACGTGGTCGAGGTGCACCAGCACGGGCACGGTCGCGTTCGCGGCCAGGCGCAGGCAGGCGGCCGCGAACGGCGCGAGGGAACCGTGGTAGCGCACGGCGTTCTGCGAGATCTGCAGGATCACCGGGAGCCCGCTCAGCTCCGCGCCGGCCACGACGGCCTCCGCGTGCTCGATCAAGATCGCGTTGAACGCCCCGATCGCGCGCCGCTGCGCTCGCAGGTCGTCCAGCAAGGCGGCCCAGTTCATGGAATCCTCTCCGCTTTCACCACTCGAATCCATCGGTCCCTGGCCGCGACGTCGATCTCGCCGGCGACCGGCCGCAGCACCGCGGCGGCCGACGTGGCGACGACGTCCGCCAGTGCCACCGGCCAGTCCACTTCGGACGTTCCGCCGGCGGCACTCAGGTACCTGGCCAGCGCGGCGGCCGCGGCGTCTCCGGCACCGGCCGGATTGCCGGTGACGACTTCGGCCGGCCGCGCGCGCCAGGCGCCCCGCGGGGTGACGGCGATGGCGCCGTCGGTGCCGAAGGTCGCCACCACGGCCGAGGCTCCCTCGGCGACGAGGTCGTGACAGGCGTCGGCCGCCGCCCGGTCCGGGCCGGTCAGTTCCGCCAGTTCGGTCTCGTTCGGCATGAGCACCGCCCCGCTGCCCGCGGCGAAGCGGAGAGCGGCGCCGGAGACGTCGGCGATGACCGGCACCTCGTGCCGGACGCATAGCCGGGCCAGCTTCGCGGGGACGTCGGCGGCCAGCCCGGCGGGCACGCTGCCGGAGATGACGACGGCGCCCGCGCCGGCCGCGAGTTCGGCGCGAAGCGCGTCGAAGATGCCCGCTTCCCCCGCTTCGCCGGCCGGAAAGCCGTTCTCCTGCAACATCGTCGTGCCGCCGGCGCGGGTCACCACCGCGACGGTCCGCCGCACCGCGGGCAGCGCGGGCACGAGCCGGTGCGCGAGGCCGAGCCGGGTCAGCCCGGCCCGGAACTCGTCCGGCGCGCCGGTGGTGGTCAGCGCGAGCGCCAGGCTCTCGCCGCCCAGCGCCCGGACCACCGCCGCCACGTTGACACCCTTGCCGCCGGCGCGCGACCGGACGTCCGGCACCCGCACGGTCTCCCCCACGCGCAGCACGTCCACCCGGTAGGTCACGTCGATGGCGGGGTTCAGGGTGACGGTGAGGATCCGCGGCGTCACGGCACCGCGCTGCCGGGGACCAGCTCCGTGGACTTTTCCGCGCGGTACACCATCAGGGTCGAGCCAGCCAGGGCCAGCACGATGCCCGCGATCTGGAACACGGTGGGGGCGGAGCCGAAGAGCAGCAGCGACAGGACGACGGTCAGCACGGGGGCGAGCGCGTTGGTCACCGGCGCCACGATCGACGCCTTGCCGCGGCTCATGGCCATCACCAGGAACAACGCGCCGACCGAGTTGAGCAGCTGCGTGCCCGCGGTGAGCGCGGGCGCCTGCCACGGGAACGCCAGCGGCAGCCCGCCCATCATCAGCACGGCGACCGGGATCAGCAGGAGCCCGCTGATCGTCATCCAGCCGAACGTCGAGGCGTCGTCCACCCCGGCGAGCGCCGCCTTGCGCATGAAGAAGGCCTGCACGCCCCACGCCACGCAGATCCCGACCGCCAGCAGCAGGTAGAGCCACCCGTCTCCCCCGGCCTCCCCGGTGGAGACCGAGAACAGGACCACGGCGACGAGCGCGAGCACCACGCCCGTCCACGACCACCCGCCGAGCCGCTCGCGCAACACGCCGAGCGCCAGCAGCACCGTGACCGCGGGCGAGAGCGCGACGATCGGGAAGATCACGTAGGCGGGTCCGATCGTGAGCGCCTTGAACAGCACCAGCTGGCCGCCCGCGCCGGTGAGCCCGATCAGCAGCCCGTACCCGGCGGCGACCCGGCCGCGGTCGAACTTCCGGCCGCGCAGCGAAAACCACGCGGGCACGAGCATGGTCAGCGCCCAGAGCACGTAGACCATCGGGTCGGGGTAATTGTAGAGCTTGGTGGGCAGGCTGGAGAGGGCTCCCCAGACGCCCCAGAACACCACCAGCAGTCCCGCGTACGGGATCCAGCTGTTCGTGCGGGTGAAGGACATCTCGGCTCCTCAGCGGGACAGGGATGCGGTCGAGTGGACTTGCCCGGCCCGCAACGGGTGTCCGTGCAGGCGTGCCGCGTAGAGAGCGGCACCGATGTGCGGTTCCAGCAGCGGCTCACGCAGGTCGTACTCGAGGGAAAGCGCATCGCGGAACGACGCCAGCACGTGCGCCGAACCGAACATGCCCCCGGAGTACGACACCGGAACCCGTTGTGCGTCGGGGAATTCGAGAGCGCGCCGGCCGACGTCGACGAGCAGCGCGAGCTCCCGCCCCGCTTCCCGGAGCACCCCGGTGGCCACCGCGTCGCCCGTGTCCGCGGCCCGGACCACGACCTTGCTCAGGCTCGCGATGCGCCCCCGGTCGCCGTGCCACCGGTTCACCACGACGTCGATCGCGTCGAAGTCGGCGGCCAGCCCCAGCGCCTCGCGCATTTCTCCGACCAGCGGCCCGGCCGGCAGCCGTCCGTCGACCATGCGGCTGAACGCGTTCAGGCCCTGGATCGCGACCCAGTAGCCGGAACCCTCATCCCCGAACAGTTCGCTCCAGCCACCGCCGCGCCACTGCCGGCCTTCGTGCTCCCCGTAGGCGATCGAGCCGGTGCCGGCGACGACGCCGATGCCGTCGGCCGCCCCCAGTGAGCCCGCCCAGCCGCAGATCATGTCGTTGCCGCACCGGTAGTTCGCCGTACCGAGGATCTTCGCCGGCAACGCGTCGAGCTCGGGCACGTCGGCACTGATCTCGCCGTAGGCGGGCAATCCGAAGAACGAGTAGGTGATGTCCGCGACCGCGATGCCCGCGGTGTCACACACTTCGCCGATCCCTTGCCGCAGCAACGGCTCCACGATCGGCAGCCCGTCGCTGAGGTAGTACACGCTCGCGGTCCTGGCCTCCGCGGCGATCCGGCCGGCCGCGTCGATCAGGCAGAACGCCGTCTTCGTTCCCCCACCGTCGACACCGAGGAACATTCAGCTCACCTCCGGGGGATCGAACTCGTGGATGACCACGCCCCGCACGACGCGGTTCACTTCGCCGCCGGGGAACGGGTTGTCCGGGGTGAGGCCCAGCGCGAGCGAGCAGGCGAGGGCCGTGGACTGCGCCGCGATCACGGCGAGCAGCGCCCAGACCGCGACGGGCACACCGGGCGGCGACGGGACGGGCCAGCTCCGCGCCCCACCGAGCTCCGCGCCGTCGTCCCCGCCCACCACGACCACCCGCTCTTCGCCGAGCGACCGCACCAGCTCACGCGCGATGTCCTCGTCGTACTTCCGCGCGTGCGGGTCGACGGACCGGAACACCACGGCGATCGTGCGGTCGTCGAGCACCGACTTCGGCCCGTGCCGGAAGCCCAGTGCGGAATCGGCGATGCCGACCACCTCGCCCCGGGTCAGCTCCAGGCACTTGAGCGCGGCTTCCCGGGCCAGCCCGCGCAGCGGCCCCGAGCCCAGGAACACCAGCCGGGCCGGCTTGGCGCCGGCGATCGCGGAGGCGCGGTCCGCGGCACCGTCGAGCACCTCCGCCCCGGCGCGCGCCAGCGCCTCGACGTCGACGTCCAGGCCGAAGGCGAGCAGCGCCGCCAAGGCCATGCCGGTGAACGACGAGGTCATCGCGAAGCCGCGGTCGTTCACCTCGTCCGGCAGGGCCACCACGACGGCGTTCTCCGCGTCCGACCACTGCCGGGCGAGCTGCCCCCGCGGGTCGCAGGTGAGCACCAGGTGCCACAGCCGGGGAGCCAGCCGGTGCAGCAGCTCCGCCGCGGCGACGGACTCGGGGCTGTTGCCGCTGCGGGCGAACGACACCAGCAGGATCGGCCGGTCGTCCACGACCACGGCACGCGGATCGGCGACGATCTCGGTGGTCGCGATCGCCTCCACCGGGCGGCCGAGGTGGTTCGCCAGATCACGGGCCACGACCTCGCCGATGAACGCCGAGGTGCCCGCCCCGGTCAGCACGATCCTGGCGCCGGCACCGGAGAGGGCGGCGCCGACCAGCTCCCCGATCTCCGGCCGGGCCCACCGCACGACGTCCGCGACCCGGATCCAGGTATCGGGCTGCTGCCCGATCTCCCGCGCGGTCCGGCTGTCGCCGGACCACCGCACGCTCCCGCTCATAGGTGTTGCCTCCGATTTGCCGTTCGTCCTCCGGAGACTCATCCGCTCCCCGCCGCGGGGGCAAGGTCCGGTGTCCAAATGCGCATTCGGATTGAGCGTTTCGCCGGCTGTCGTAGGCTCGGCCCATGTCCACACGGAAGCGGGGCACCACCCGGGCCGAACGGCTCTCGGAGATGTTGCGGGTGCTCGCGGACACCGGCTCGGTGCAGGTGGGTGAGCTGTGCGCACGCTTCGGTGTCTCCGCCGCCACGCTGCGGCGCGACCTCGCGAAGCTGGAGGAGCAACGGCTGCTGACCCGCACCCACGGCGGCGCGCGGCCCCGGGGGCGCACGAACGAGGTGCCGCCGCCCTACCGGGAAGGCCGGTCCCGGGACGCCAAACGCGCCATCGTGCACGCGGCGATCCGCACGCTGCCGACCGGGCCGCACGTCATCGCCCTGACCGGCGGGTCGACCACCAGCGAGCTCGCGCGGGAACTGCCGGGCCGGGCGGATCTGACGGTGGTCACGAACGCCTTGAACATCGCGATGGACCTGGCGCTGCACCCCCGGCTGAAGCTGGTCGTCGTCGGCGGGGTCGCCCGGCCGCAGTCCTACGAGCTGGTCGGCCCGTGGGCCGAGCACGTGCTGGCCTCGATCAGCGTCGGGACGGCGTTCGTCGGCGTGGACGGCATCGACGCGACGGCGGGCATCACCACGCACGACGAGAACGAGGCCCGGACCAACCGCGCCATGCTCGGCCGCGCCCAGCGGGTGGTCGTGCTGGCCGACGGCAGCAAGCTCGGGCGGTCCACCCTCGCCCGCATGGGTGACATCCAGGACGTGCACGAGGTCATCACCGACGCCTCCGCCGCGGCCGGGGCGGTCGCGGCGATCCGCCGGGCCGGGGTCCGGGTCACCGTGGTCGAGGTCGGTTCCGCCGGGGACCGCTGAAACGCTCATCGCGAATGCGCGTTTCGTTGACCGCGGTGATCGGGCTGCCTACCTTTCGCCGACAACAGCCCCGACGATGATGGAGTCCGGATGAAGCGCTCTCTCCCCGTCCACGGCAAGCGGTTGGCTTCGTTCACGGCGGCGGGCGCACTGGCCGCCGGCGTGCTCGCCGCGGCCGCCACACCCGCCTCGGCCGCCGTCACCCTGCCCCCGCAGGCCGCCGGCTTCGACTACCAGATCGGCGGCGCCTACACCCCG
The DNA here is from genome assembly GCF_040681595.1 of Amycolatopsis sp. NPDC051716. Lineage (NCBI taxonomy): Bacteria > Bacillati > Actinomycetota > Actinomycetes > Pseudonocardiales > Pseudonocardiaceae > Amycolatopsis > Amycolatopsis sp. NPDC051716. The sequence goes on from NZ_JBFAZA010000007.1 coordinate 212,965, forward strand.
CCGTCGGGGGTGCAGATCGTCAGCCGCGACGTCTCGGCGGCCGCGGCGAGCGGCAAGTACAACATCTGCTACCTCAACGCTTTCCAGGCCCAGGAAGGCCAGGACGGCGACTGGCCGAGCGACCTGCTGCTCCGCGATTCGAACGGCAACAAGGTCGTCGACCCGGACTGGAAGGAAACCCTGCTCGACCTGCGCACCGCCGACAAGCGCAGCCGGGTGGCGGCCAAGGTCGGCAGCTGGATCGACACGTGCGCCTCGAAGGGCTACCAGGCGATCGAGCCGGACAACTACGACAGCTACAGCCGGTCGAAGAACCTGCTCACCACCACGCACGCGCAGGAGTACATCAAGCTCCTGTCCGCCCGCGCGCACGGCAAGAACCTCGCCATCGCGCAGAAGAACACGCCGGAACTGGCCAGCAACCGGGTCGCCAACGGCCTCGACTTCGCCGTCACCGAAGAATGCGGGGAATACGAGGAGTGCGCCGACTACGCCGGCCCGTTCAACAACCGGGTGGTCGACGTCGAGTACACCGCTTCGGGCATGAGCAAGGCCTGCCCGGAGTGGAAGAGCAAGATCAGCATCGTCCGGCGTGACCTCTACGTGGTGCCCCAGGGATCGAGCGGATACGTCCGCAAGACCTGCTGACCCGCGCCTTGACACGTTCGAAGACGCTCGCTTTACTGCTGTCCACGCCGGAACGAAAACCCGACGTCAGAGGTATGCCCAGCCGGTATGTCGGTTCTCCCGCGAGCCCGGACTGAGTCGCCAGGACCCGCACGCGGTCCGAGGCGGGGTCGTGCCCACCATCATCCGGAGTCCTCGATGATGTCATTCCCGTTCCCCGGCAAGACCCGCTGATGGACCGCCGCGGATTCCTGCGCGGCGCCGGTGGTCTGGCCCTCGGTGCCGCCCTCGCCGGCTGCGGCCCGGCGCGGGCCACCGGGGGCCCGGTCACCGTCGAGATCTGGCACGGCCAGACCGACACCGGCAAGAAGGTGCTCGACACGCTCGTCGCGGACTTCCACCGGACCCACCCCGGGATCCGGATCGACCTCGGCGGCGGGGTCCTCGCCGACGCGATGCTCCAGAAGATCACCGCGGCGCTCGCCTCGGGGTCGTTCCCGGACATCGCCTACGTCTTCGGTTCGGACCTCGCCAGCGTGGCCCGCAGCCCCAGCGTCGTCGACGTCACCGACCTCGTCGACGCGGGCCCCGGCTTCTGGGCCCCGGCCCGGGAAGCGGTCACCGTCAACGGCCGCGTCCGCGCGGTCCCGGCGCTGCTCGACTCGCTGGCCGTGGTGTGCAACAAGGAGTTGTTCGCCAACGCGGGAATCCCGTTGCCCGCCGCGGGCTGGACGTGGGCCGACTTCGTCGCCACCGCGCGGAAACTCACCGACCCGGGCAGCGGCACCTTCGGCACCGCGTGGCCCGCCACCGGCGACGAAGACACCGTGTGGCGGCTGTGGCCGATGATCTGGGACCTCGGTGGCGACGTCATCGGCGCGGGCGGGCGCGGCATCGGGTTCGCCGATCAGGGTGCCCGCGTCCTCGAAGTCCTCCGCGACCTCGCCGCGGCGCACGCGGTCTACCTCGACCCGAAGACCGGCAGCGAGCAGATGTACCAGGCGTTCCAAGGCGGCCACATCGGGATGGTGGCGACCGGCCCGTGGCAGCTGCCCGACATCGCCGACGCCGGGATCGACTACGCGGTCGTGCCGCTGCCCAGCTTCAGCCGCCGTCCGGTCACCATTTCCGGCCCGGACACCTGGACGCTGTTCGACAACGGCGAAGAACGGGTGGCGGCGGCGCGCACCTTCCTGTCCTGGCTGGCGGACCCGGCGCAGGACGTCCGCTGGGACGACGGCGCGGGCAGCCTCCCGCTGAGCCGCCGGACGCAGCAACTGCCCGCGTGGCAGGACAAGACCGCCGAGACCCCGGGGCTGCCGGTGTTCGTCGACGCGCTGGAGAACGCCCGCGTCCGGCCCGTGCACCCGGCCTACCCCCAGGTGTCGGCGGCGCTCGGCACCGCGATCGTCGCCGTCCTGCTCGGCCGGGCGACCCCGGCCGACGCCATGCGCGACTGCGCCGCGGCCGCGAACGCCGCCCTGATCATTCCGCGATAGGGAGCCGCCATGCCCGGACTGCCGAGGCCCATTACCGTGCCGAGCCGAGGCTCCGCCTCGGGCCGGGGGCTCCGCCACCCGGAACCCCCGAAAAGCTCAGTCACCCCGAGCCGACGCCGGCGACGCGAAACCGCGACCGCGTGGGCCTACGTCTCCCCCGCCGTGCTCATCATCCTCGGCCTCGGCGTGGTGCCCGTGCTCTGGTCGCTGGTGCTGTCCTTCCAGGTCGACGACCTGGTGACGCCGAGCCGCTGGGCCGGCCTCGACAACTACGCCGCGCTCGCCCAGGACCCGCACTTCGCCCAGGCCGTGGCGAACACCGTGCTGTACACGGTGCTCTACGTGCCGCTCAGCATCCTGTTCGGGTTCCTGCTGGCGCAGGCGCTGAACCGGCGCATCCGCCTGGTCGGCGTCTACCGGACGCTCGTGTTCGTCCCGTTCGTGCTGTCGGCGACGGCCCAGGGCGTGCTGTTCTCCTTCATCCTCGACCCGCAGTTCGGCGCGGCCAACTCGCTGCTGCACCACCTCGGCGTCTCACCGCAAGGGTTTCTGACCGACCCGGGCCAGGCGTTGCTGGTGCTGGTCGGGATCACGCTGTGGAGCGGCACCGGCTTCTGCGTCGTGGTGTACCTGGCCGCGCTGCAGGACGTCCCGCCGTCGCTGGTCGAAGCCGCGCGGCTGGACGGCGCCGGGACGTGGCGGGTGCTCCGGCACGTGACGCTGCCCGCGGTCACCCCGGTGACGGCGTTCCTCGTGCTGTGGCAGCTGATCACGTCGCTGCAGGTGTTCGACCTGGTCTACGTGACGACCAAGGGCGGCCCGCTCGGCTCGACCACGGTCATCGTCTACTTCGTCTGGGAGCAGGCGTTCAAGAACTTCACCGCCGGCTACGGCGCGGCGTCGGCCTACGTGCTGGCGCTGGCCCTGCTGGTCGTCGTGATCGCCGTCCGCCTGCTGCGCCGGCCCGGGAAGGCGCTCCGATGAGAATACAGCCGGTACAGCCGACAAGGGCCGCCCGCCTCGAGGTGCCCGCGACCCGCGCCGTGCTGCCCGTGCTGCGCCGGCCCCGGCTGCCCTTCAGCCCGTGGCACCTGCTGCTCGTGCCGCTGGCGCTGCTGTTCGCGGCGCCGCTGGTGTGGCTGCTGCTCAGCTCGGTGATGAGCAACGCCGAGATCAACCGGTTCCCACCCGCGCTCTGGCCGTCCCATGTGGACTTCGCCGGGTACCGCTATGTCCTCGAGAACGCGCTGTTCCTGCGCTGGTTCGCGAACTCGCTGATCGTCTCGGCGGTGACCGTCGTGTCGAACCTGCTGTTCGGCACGCTCGGCGGGTACGCGTTCGCGCGGATGCGGTTCACCGGCTCGCGGGCGCTGCTCGCGCTGATGGTCGCGACGATGGCGATCCCGTTCCAGCTCACCATGATCCCGACGTTCCTGGTCATGAAGAAGCTCGGCCTGATCGACAGCCTGGGCGCGCTCATCGTGCCGTCGCTGGTGACGCCGTTCGCGGTGTTCCTGCTGCGCCAGTTCTTCCTTTCGCTGCCGAGGGAACTCGAAGAGGCGGCCTGGATCGACGGCTGCTCGCGACTGCGCGTGCTGTTCACCATCGTGGTGCCGCTGTCGCGGCCCGCGCTGAGCACGGTGGCCGTGCTGACGTTCCTCAGCACGTGGAACGACCTCACCTGGCCACTGATCGCGGTCAACCACGACACGACCTACACGCTGCAGCTGGGGCTCACCACGTTCCAGGGCCAGCACCACACGAACTGGGCCGCGGTGATGGCGGGCAACGTCATCACCGTGCTGCCCGTGCTGCTGGCCTTCCTCGGCGCGCAGAAGACGTTCATCCAGTCGGTCACCTCCAGCGGACTCAAGGGCTGAGGCGTCCACACCGCACAACCGGATCGGAATTTCCATGCCTGTCAAGATCACCTTCGTCGGCGCGGGCAGCGTCGTGTTCACCCAGGGCCTGCTCGCCGACCTGTTCGCCTACCCGGAACTGGACGGGGTGCACGTCGCCCTGCACGACATCGACCCGGAGCGGCTGGCCACCGCGCTGGCCGCGGCCCGGCGGATCGCCGAAGTGCGAGGCGTCAAGCCGGTGCTCACCGCGCACGCGGACCGCCGGGAAGCGTTGTCGGGCGCGGACTTCGTCGTGAACATCGTCCAGATCGGAATGGGTGAGGCGACGCGCACCGACTTCGAAGTCCCGGCGCGCTACGGCCTGCGCCAGACCATCGGGGACACCCTCGGCATCGGCGGGATCTTCCGCGCGCTGCGGACGTTCCCCTTCCTGAAAGCCCTCGGGGAAGACATCGCCGACGTCTGCCCGGAGGCGTGGCTGCTGAACTACACGAACCCGATGGCGATGAACGTCCAGTACCTGAGCGAGGCCACCGGGCTGACCCGGGTCGTCGGGCTGTGCCACTCGGTGTACTGGACGGTGCACGGGCTCGCCGAGCTCGTCGGTGTGCCGTTCGACGAGGTCACCTACGTCGCGGCCGGCGTCAACCACCAGGCGTGGGTGCTGCGGTTCGAGCACGCGGGCGCCGACCTCTACCCGCGGCTGCGGGAGCTGGCCGCGTCCGACGGACAGCTGCGGCGGCGCGTCCGGTTCGACATGCTGCGGCGGCTCGGCTACTACCCGACGGAGACGAGCGAGCACTCGGCCGAGTACGTGCCGTGGTACCTCAAGCACGACAGCGAGATCGAGCGCCTGCGGTTGCCGATCGGGGACTACCTCGGCATCGTCGCGGAGAACGAAGCCGAGTACGAACGGACCCGCCGGGCGATCGCGGCCGACGAGCCGCTGCCCGTCGAAGGCACCGGCGAATACGCGCCGCAGATCGTCCACAGTGTCTTGACCGGCACCCCGCGGACCGTCTACGGCAACGTCGTCAACCGGGGCCTGATCGAGAACCTGCCGTCCGGCGGCGTGGTCGAGGTGCCGTGCCTGGCCGACGGAACCGGCGTCCGGCCGACGCGGATCGGCGCGCTGCCGCCGCAGCTCGCCGCCCTCAACCGGACGTACCTGAGCGTCAACGACCTGGTCGTGCGCGCGGCCGTCGAGGACGACCCACGCCACATCCGCCACGCGGCGATGACCGACCCGGCCACGGCGGCGGCGCTGCCGGTCGAGCGGATCTTCGAGCTGTGCGACGACCTTGTCCGCGCCCACGGCGACCGGCTCCAGCCCGCCCTCCGAGCGGTCCTCGGCCGCTGACCCGCGGCTTCCGGGGAACCGGCGGCGGACGGGGAAGCGCCGGGCCACCGAGCTTCCACGTCCGCCGCGGCCCGGCTGCTACCCCGCTCGGCGCAACTTCGCCGGCGGGTGCGGAAAAGCGCCCAGGAGCTGACCCGCAAGTCGCCCCAAGCCCCTGATTCGGTGCCGGCACTCGTGCGGCCGTGAAACTTTCCCGAGCCGCCCCACCATCGGCGCAGGTGGTTGGATACCCGCTCACCGGTCTTGTCGACGGACAACGGTTTACGCTACGGTGATCTGGGAGCGCTCCCAGCCCGCGGGCTCAATGCCTGCTGCCTCGCATTCCGTGAGAGAGGAACACCATGCGAGATACCGTGGGAAGGAAGCGCGCGGTCCCCCGCCCGGGTCTCCGAGGGCTGTGCGCAGTGGTGCTGGCCGGCCTGGGTGTCGTGCTTCCGGCACCGGCCGCCTCGGCCGCCACCGTGGACACCTCCGCCGCGTACGTGCTGGTCAACCGCAACAGCGGCAAGGCGCTGGAAATCTCCGGAGGCGCCACCTCCGAGGGGGCCAGGATCACCCAGGGCACCCGTGACGACCGCGCTTCGCAGCAGTGGCAGTTCGTCGGCTCCGGCGGCGGTCAGTACCGCATCAAGTCCAAGCACAGCGCCATGGTCCTGGGTTTTCCCTCCACCGCCGACCGCGCCGGGCTCGTGCAGAGCACCGACACCGGCCGCGCCGGGCAGCAGTTCCGGCTGGCCGACTCCGCCGGCGGCGACGTGCGCCTGCTCAACCGGGCCAGCGGCAAGGCCGTGGACGTGCTGGGTTCCTCGACCGCCGACGGCGCGCGGGTCGTCCAGCTGCCCGACTCCGGCGGCGCCAGCCAGCGGTGGCAGCTGATCAAGCTGAACGCCGACACGACGCCGCCGACCGCGCCGGCCGACCCCCGCACCGCGAACCTGACGTGCACCGCCGTGACGTTCTCGTGGTCGGCGTCGTCCGATGACGTCGGGGTCGCCTTCTACGACGTCTACCACGACGGGCAGCTGATGACCTCGGTGCCGGGCACGGCGCTGTCGGCCGACCTGACCGTCGTGCCCGGGGCGACCTGGGGCCTGTACGTCAACGCCCGCGACGCCGCGGGCAACGTTTCCCAGGCCAGTCCCACGGTTCCGGTCACCGTGCCGCAGTGCCAGGCCGACACCGAGCCACCCACCACCCCCACCGGCGTGACGGCGACCGCGTCGGGCACCACGGTCACCGTGCACTGGACGCCCGCGACCGACAACGTCGGCGTCACGGGCTACGAGGTGCTCCGCGACGGAACCGTGGCCGGCTCCGCAAGTGGCGCGGCCACGACCTCGTTCACCGACAGCGGCCTGGCCGCGAACACCCGCTACCAGTACCAGGTGCGGGCACGTGACGCCCAGGCCAACCGCTCGGCCCCGAGCACGGCGGTTGCGGTCACCACCGGTGCCTCCTGCGCGACGGCGCTGTGCTCGGTCACCAGGGTCACCACCGAAACCGACCTGCCATGGGGGCTGACCACCCTGCCCGACGGACAGGTGCTCTACAGCCGCCGCGACACCTTCGAGATCATCCGCCTCGACCCCGCCACCGGCACGAAGACCGTCGTCGGCCGGATGCCGGACGTGGCGGGAACCGACGGCGAGGGCGGAGTCCTGGGCCTCGCCGTGGCCACCGACTTCGCGAGCGACCCGTGGCTCTACGTCATGCACACCAGCTCGACCGACAACCGGGTGGTGCGCATCCGCTACACCGGCGGCGTGCTCAGCGGCAGCCCGCAGATCCTGCTCACCGGCATCCCGCGCAACAAGTACCACAACGGCGGCCGGCTGCGCTTCGGGCCCGACGGCAAGCTCTACATCTCGACCGGTGACGGCCAGAACGGCGACTGGGCGCAAGACCTCACCATCCTGGCCGGCAAGGTCCTGCGCATCAACCGCGACGGCACCGTTCCCTCGGACAACCCGTTCGGCACGCCGGTGTGGAGCTACGGCCACCGCAACCCGCAGGGCCTGGCCTTCGACTCGCAGGGGCGGCTCTGGGAGCAGGAGTTCGGCAACTCCGTGATGGACGAGACCAACCTGATCGTCCGCGGCGGCAACTACGGCTGGCCCCGCTGCGAGGGCACCACGGGCAGCTGCGGCGAAGCCGGTTTCATCGCGCCCAAGCACACCTACCCGGTGGCCGAGGGTTCGTGCAGCGGCATCGCCGTGGTCCGCACCGGCCTCTACATCGCCTGCGAGCGCGGCACGCGGCTGTACCGGGCCGAAATCTCCGGTGACAGCCTGACCGACGTCCAGTCGTACCTCAACGGCACGTACGGGCGGCTGCGCACCGTGGAGCCGTCCGCCGACGGCGGCTTGTGGCTGACCACCAGCAACTACGGCGACAAGGACAGCATCCCCAACAACAGCAACGAAAGCATCCTCAAGGTCGAGCTCGGCCGGTGAACCCCCGGCCGCGGGCCGGGACCACCGGCCCGCGGCCGTCCCCTCACGGAAGGAGAGCCGGCATGGCTCACCGCAGCACACCCATGCACCGTCGCCTGTGGACGGTGCCGGCGGCGGCGATCGTCATCGCGGGCGCGGTGGCACCCGCGGCGTCCGGCACCACCACGGCAGCCCCGTGCACCCCGGGGGCGACCTACGGTCCGCCGTTGCCGGGCCAGGCGGTGGCGGCCCAGCTCGTCCGGGGCGGGTTCGCCTTCCTCGAAGGGCCCACCTGGGACCGGCGGACGGGCACCCTGCTGCTGTCGAACATGCAGAACCCCACCGGCCCCCAGGGCGTGCAGCCGTCGGCGATGCTCCGGTACACGCCGCCGGCCACCTTCGAGACGTTCATCGCCGCCTCCGGCAGCAACGGGCTGGCGATCAGCGCGGACGGGACGCGGGTGCTCGCCGCCACCCACGACAACCGCACGGTCTCGGCCTACAGCCTGGCCGACCGCAGCCGCACGACGGTGGCGGCCGGCTACCTCGGCCGCGCGTTCAACTCGCCGAACGACCTGACCACCGGCCAGGACGGCACCACCTACTTCACCGACCCGAACTACCAGCGCGGCAACCGCGCCGACGAGCAAGGCGGCCGCACCAGCGTCTTCCGCGTCCGCGACGGCGTGGTCAGCCTCGTCGACGACACGCTGCCGCAGCCGAACGGCATCGTCCTGTCCCCCGACGGCAAGACGCTCTACGTGGGGGCCACCGGCGCCAACGCGATCATGAAGTACACCGTCTTCCCCGACGGCACCACGGGCAACCGCACGACGTTCGCGAGCATGCGCACCCCCGACGGCGCGACCATCGACTGCGCGGGCAACCTGTACTGGGCCTCCTACGACGAAGGGCTCGTCCACGTCTTCGCCCCATCGGGCGCCCAGCTCGGCACGATTTCCGCCGGTCGCAACACCACGAACGCGGCATTCGGCGGCTCGGACGGGCGGACGCTGTACCTCACGTCCGGCGTCACCGGCAGCTTCGGCCTGTACCAGACGCACCTCAACGTGCCCGGCAACCCGTACTGACCGAGCCGGCGCGGGTTCGGCCGCAGATCGCCTTGGAGGAGCAGCAGGCCTTGTCGCCGCGGCCCGGCCCCTTGCGCTGCCCGTGGATGCCGGCTCGTCGTTCGGTGCGGATGCGCCGGCGGGGAGCCGGGCTTGCGGCGGTCGACCGGGCTGGGCCCGGTGTGCTCCCCCCTTTGAGGGCACTCAGGTGGGTGGAGTCGACCAGCGCGGCGGACAGGTCCGGCAGCCCGGTGGCCCCCATTTCGGCGAGCATGCGTTCGTGCAACTGCTGCCGGACACCGGCCTCGTGCCATTCGGTCAGCCGCCGCCAGCAGGCAGCCCCGGAGGCCCCGAACAGCGGTGGGCGGGCGATTCGAGCGGTGCCGGTACGGATCAGGCACAGGATGGCTTCCGGTGCGGCGTGGTCGTCGGCACGCTTACGGCCGGGATAGCGGAAACGCCGCGGGCGCATCGGAAGCCGCCGCGGGCACGGCCGGGTGCGGGTTTCGACCGCACCGGGCCCGGCCGTGTTCTGCCCTGCCCGGCCCGCGGATTCCTCATCAGGTGAGCGGCGGATCGGGCGGCTTCGCGCCGCCCGCCTCCGGAACATGTCGCCCGCAACTGCAACAGATCGCGCGCCGGGGGCATCTTAAGGGGTGTGCACTTCGAAGAGTTCGCACGAGAACAACTGCCCAGCCTGCTGCGCTTCGCCGCCGTCCTGACCGGTGACCGGGAACTGGCTCAGGACGTGGTGCAGGACGCGCTCGTGCGCGCGCACAAAAGCTGGCGGCGGATAGCGACGGCCGATCGGCCCGAGCTGTACATGCGGAAGGTGGTCGTCAACGGCTATCTCTCGTGGCACCGCCAGTGGTACCAGCGGTCCGTGCACCCCACCTCGGACGTGGCCCGGTTCCGGGAGCCGGCCGCGCCCGATCCGGCGCGGCGGATCGCCGATGCCGACCAGCTCACCGGGATGCTCGCCCGGCTGAGCCGCGCGCAACGGGCGTCGATCGTGTTGCGGTTCTACGAGGACCGCGACGACGACGAAATCGCGGCGGTGCTCGGCTGCGCGACCGGAACGGTGCGCAGCCACATCTCGCGCGGACTGAACTCGCTGCGCATCCAGCTCACCGAAGGCAAGGAGACCGTCTGATGACCGACCTCGACGAGTTGCGCCGCGCGCTGCGCGCTCGGGAAACCCTGGCGCCCGATCCCGGTGCCGTGCTGACCGTCGCGGCCCGCCGGATCCGGCGGCGCCGGACGGTGAGCGTCGCCGCGGTGGCCCTCACCGTGGCCGCCGCCGGTGCCGGCACCTTCGCCTTGCTCGACCGGGGTGCCCCGGCGGTGTCACCGGTCACGCCCGCGAGCGCACTGTCCGCCGTGCCGGCCGGTGCCAAGGTGCCCCCGGCCGCGCCGCCGGTGAGCCTGCAGGACGGTTCCTGGGAGCTGGCCATGTGGGCCGTCCAGCCGCACTTCGCCAGCCTGCACTACGGGCAGGACCACAAGTACGCGTTCGAGGTCGAAGTCCGGGAAAGCGCCGCCCCCAAGGGCGCCCTGCCCGCGAAGCCTTCGACCGCCGGCCAGCTCACCCAGCCGCAGTCGGTCATGTGGCAGGACGGACCGGGTCGCTGGATCTGGGCGAGGACCACGAAACCGGTGACGGCCGGGGAAATGCTCGCCCTGGTGGGGAAGATCGGGACCACGCCGCCGTCGATCGCGTCGCCGCTGAAGTCGGTGCGCGTCCCCGACGGGCAGAAGGTCGTCACGTTCACCAGCGAGCCGCTGGCCAACACCCTCGTCCTCTGCCCCGAAGCCGACGCGGTGAAGGCCCCGCTCGACAGCCGGTGTTTCTCCATGTTCGTTTCACCGAGCAGCCGCGCCGCGGACACCGTTTCGCCCGGCGACCCGCTCCCCGTGCACCAGCACCGGACGCTCGGGGCCTACACCATCGAAATCGACAGCTCGCCGGCCGGCAAGCAGGCCGCCCAGGAACTGCTGAATTCGGTGCAGCTGAACCACTGATCGGTTTTCACCGGTAATCATCGGAACAGTTCCGGAACCCGCACGGGAAGCAGTGCACGACAAAGGGGCGCCGCCGCGCCCCTTTGCCGTCTCACCATCCCGCATTCGTGAGCATTGGCGAATCGCCCTGCCGAAAGAGTTTCGATGCGTACTTCCGTGATCATCGTCCTGCTGGGTGTCATCGTCGGTGCGGGCACCGCGGCGTTCTTCCTCGACCCCGCGAAGGTGACCGCCACGCCGGAAAGACCGGCCACGGCGCCGTCGCCGGACTTCCCCGCGCGGTCGTTGATCGCGCCTTCGGCCGCACCGAGCCCGAAGGACGTCAAGGTGGCGGTCGACGTCCGGGGCGAATGGTCCTGGGCGTTGCGCGAACTCGGCTCGGGTGTCGTGGTCGGCGACGGGACCTTGCGCAACACGACCGAATCCATGGTCAAGATCTGGCTCGCGGCGGACTTCCTCGCCTCGCACGCGTCACCGCTCGCGGCCGACGACGAGGGCCGGCTGACCCGGATGATCCGGAACAGTGACGATCGTGCCGCCCAGGCGCTGTACCTGCGGCTCGGCGGGGACGAGTCGATCCGGCGGATGATCCGGACGTGCGACTTGCACGAGACGCGGATCCACCCGGATTGGTGGTCCAAGACCACGATGTCCGCGAGCGACGCGACGCTGCTGGGCCGGTGCGTGGCGCGCGGCCCGGGGGTGAGCGAACCGTGGCGGGCCAAGGTGCTGGAGCTCATGCGGTCGGTCGATCCGCGCGACGCGTTCGGCATCGCGGAGGCGCCGGCCCTCGCGGGCGAGCGGGTAGCCGTCAAGAACGGCTGGACGCGGCACGGCACCTGGTGGGCGGTGAACTGCCTGGCGATCTGGGACCACTGGGTGCTCGCGGTCATGGTGCACTACCCCGACCAGGGCAGCGAACACCGCTACGGGGCCGATGTCTGCATGAACGTCGCCCAGCAACTGTTCGGCTCGTGGTGAGCCGGCCGGTGCGAGGCATGGACAACGCGCCGGCCACCCTCGAAAATGGTTCACATGGACAAGGTCTTCAGCCGCCGGACCGCGCTGGTCACCGGCGCGGGCCTCAGCGCCGGCCTCGCGTTCCCGGGCGTAGCCCGGGCGGCCGGCGACGGCAGCGTGGGTTTCACCCTCGACGCCGAGACCCTCGACGGCGGGGAACAGATCACCTCGGTCACCCTCGGCACCGCCCGGATCGGGCCGATCGACCCCGCGAGCCTGACCACGGGCACGTTCCGCGTGCACGCCAAGGCCACCAGCCCGATCGACACCGGCGGCCAGGACGCCGGCTACGACCTCGACCGGCCCGTGACGGCCGCCCGGCTGGACCGCCGCGGCGACATCGTGCTCGAACTCGCCCACGGGGAAGGCGAGCCCGGGGCCGGCACCCTCGGCTACCTCGACAGCAAGAGCCGCAACGTCCGGCTCGACCTCGTCTACACCATCACGCAGACCGCCCCCGTCCGTTCGCGGCACGGCCGCCCGGTCACCTTCACCCGGTTCACGCAAGGCCGGCTGGCCAACCCCGAGGTCGACGCCTTCGGTTACCACACCTCCCGCTCCGGGATGAAGTACCGGCTGTACTCCCCCGCGGCGCCGCGCGGCCGGCGGCCCTTGATCGTCTGGCTCCACGGCGGCGGTGAAGGCGCTTCCCTGCCCGACCACTACTACGACAACGAAACCACGTTGCGCGCCAACCGCGGCGCTCTCGGGTTCGCCACCCCGGAAGCGCAAGCGATCTTCGGCGGCGCCTACGTGGTCGCTCCGCAGAGCACGTCCGCCTGGATGGACGACGGCCCCCGCTTCGCCCCGCTCATCCACGAAATCATCCGGGAGGTCCAGCGCACGCGACCGGTCGACACCGGCCGTGTCTACGTCGCGGGCTGCAGCAATGGCGGCTACCTGACCCTGAAGATGACGACGACCTACCCCGAAACGTTCGCCGCGTCGGTCCCGATCTGCGGCGTCGTCAGGGCCAGGAAAGAGGGCGATCCCCCGCTGGTGCCCGACGCCGAACTGGCCGCGATCAGCACCCCCACCTGGCTCGTCGCCTCCCGCGACGACGACACGGTGGACCCGGTGGCCAACACCGTCCACGCGCACGAACTCATCCACCGCTCCGAACTGACGCTCTACGACGAAGTCGTCTGGAACGGCCACCGGTTCCCCGGCCACTGGTCGTGGATCTACGTGGCCCGCAACGACCCGAGCACCCGCGGCACCCACCTCTGGCAGTGGATGGCGCGGAAACGCCGCTGAACCCGAACCGGGTGCGCGGTCAGGGCAGCGCGTCCAGCAGGGCGTCGAGGGTGATCGGCAGCTTCCGCACCCGCACGCCCGTCGCGTGGTACACCGCGTTCGCGACCGCCGCCGCGGTGCCGACGATGCCGATTTCACCGACGCCCTTGGTGCCCATGGGGTTCACGTGCGGGTCGTGCTCGTCGAGCCAGTCCGCGCGCAGGTCGCCCACGTCGGCGTTGGTGGCGATGTGGTACTCGCCCAGGTCGTGGTTGACCACGTGCCCGGTGCGGGGATCCATGACGCTGCCTTCGAACAACGCCATCGACAGCCCCATCGTCATCCCGCCGAGGAACTGGGAGCGCGCGGTCACCGGATTGACGATCCGGCCGGCCGCGAACGCGCCGTACAGCCGCGAAACGCGGATCTCGCCGGTGTCCGCGTCGACCCGCACCTCGGCGAACTGCGCGCCGAAGGCGTACATCGAGTACTGCTCCTCGGCCGGGTTCTCCGGCGTGTCCGCGCTCGCTTCGGCGCCCTCGGCCGGGTCGGTGCCGAACTTGTCCCGGAACGCCCGCGCGGCCGCGACCACCGCCGATCCCCACGACGCGGTGCCGGACGAGCCACCGGCGACCGTGGCGTTCGGGTAGGCCGTGTCGCCGATCCGGGCCTCGACGTCCGGCGCGGGCACGCCGAGCGCGTCGGCCGCGATCTGCGGCAGGATCGTCCACGCGCCCGTCCCGAGGTCGGCGGCGCCGATCTCCACGACGTACCGGCCGTCTTCGAACCGGATCAGCGCCGTGGAGCCGGGCGACCGCTTCGCCGGGTACACCGACGCGGCGACGCCGGTCCCGGTCAGCCACCGGCCGTCCCGGCGGACGCCGGGACGCGGATCGCGGCCCGCCCAGCCGAAGCGTTCGGCCCCGGTGCGCAGGCAGGCGACCAGGTTCCGGCTGGAGAAGGGGCGCCCGTTCTCCGGGTCGCGGTCGGGCTCGTTGCGCACCCGCAGGTCGATCGGGTCGATGCCGAGCGCCACGGCGAGCTCGTCCATCGCGACCTCCGGGCCGAACATCCCCGGGCACTCCCCCGGCGCCCGCATCCAGGACGGCACCGGCACGTCCAGCGCGGCGAGCCGGTGGCTGGTGGCCCGGTCCGGCACCGCGTACATCATCCGCGCGGGCACCGCGGTCTGCTCGGCGAACTCCTTGATCCGCGAGGTCTGCTCGACGACGTCGACCCGCAGCGCGCGCAGGCGCCCGTCGCGGTCCGCGCCGAGCCGGACGTGCTGGATCGTCGGCGTCCGGTACCCGGCCAGTGCGAACATCTGCTGCCGGGTCAGCGCCAGCTTGACCGCGCGGCCCGGCACCGCGCGGGCGGCCAGTGCGGCGAGCACGACGTTCGCGTGCGGCCTGCCCTTCGACCCGAAGCCGCCGCCGACGTAGGGGCAGCGGACCCGGACCTTCTCCGGGGCCAGCCCGAACACCTCGGCGACGGTGGACCGGACGGAGTGCACGCCTTGCGTGGAGTCCCAGAGGGTGAGCACCCCGTTGTCCCACAACGCGGTGGTCGCGTGCGGCTCCAGCGGGTTGTTGTGCTGCATCGCCGTCGTGTACGTCTCCTCGACGGTCACCTCCGCGCGGGCGAGTCCGGCGTCGGCGTCGCCTTGGGCGGTGTCGGTCGGGAAGTCCGGGTTGACCGAGTCCGGCGCGTACAGGTCGTCGCGATCGGCGCCGAGCTCGACGTCGTGCGGCTCGGCGTCGTACTCGACCGTCACCAGCTCCGCGGCGTGGCGGGCGGTCTCCGGGGTCTCGGCCAGCACCAGCGCGACGACGTGGCCGCGGAACGGGACGTCGTGGTCCTGCAGCACGGCTAGCTCGGCGTCGTCGGTGCTCGCGAGCCGCTCGGCGGTGAACGGCGTGATCACCTTCACGACGCCGTCGACGCTTTCGGCGGCCACGGTGGCGATCCGGCCGCAGCGGCCGCGGCCGATGGTGGCCTGCACCGGGTGGCAGTACAGCGGCCGGTCGGCCGGCGCCTCGAAGGCGTACGGCGCGGTCCCGGTGACCTTGGCCGGGCCGTCACGGCGGGTGGTCGCGGTTCCGATGGCGTGGGGTTCGAGCAGCTCGGTCATCGGCTCGGCTCCTCGGTCGTCAGGTCGCGCAGGACCGCGACCAGGGTGCGGCGGGCGAGCGGGATCTTGAAGGCGTTCCCGCCGTCGACGCCCTCGAGCGCGCGGGCGCCGGCCAGCTCGGCGTCCGCGGCGGCGCGGAACACGTCATCGCCCGGCCGGGCGCCACGCAGCACGGCTTCGGCTTCGGTGGCCCGCCACGGTTTGTGGGCCACTCCGCCGAACGCGACGCGGATGTCGGCGATCCGGCCCTCCACTGTGGACACCGCGGCGGCGACCGAAACGAGCGCGAACGCGAACGACGCCCGGTCCCGGACCTTGCGGTAGGCCGACCACGGCACAGCGGGCAGCGTGAAGCCGGTGATCAGCTCGCCGTGCGCGAGGACGGTGTCGCGTTCGGGGGTGTCGCCGGGCAGCCGGTGCAGGTCCCCGAAAGCGATTTCCCGCTCACCACCGGCCCCGGTGACGTGCACCCGGGCGTCCAGGATCGCCAAGGCGACCGCCATGTCCGACGGGTGGGTGGCCACGCAGGCGTCGGACGCGCCGAGGATCGCGTGCTGGCGCGTGGCCCCGCCGAGGGCCGAGCACCCCGAACCGGGAGCGCGCTTGTTGCACGGCGTCGTCACGTCCTGGAAGTACAGGCACCGGGTGCGCTGCAACGGGTTCCCGCCCGTGGTGGCCATGTTGCGCAGCTGGGCCGACGCGCCGGACAGCAGAGCTTCGGCCAGCACCGGGTAGCGTTCGCGGACCACGGGGTGGTTCGCCAGGTCGCTGTTGCGGACGCCGGCCCCGAAGAACAGGCCACCGGCGTCCTCGCGGATCTCCGCCGAAGTCACGCCGGTGACGTCGACGACCCGGTCCGGCCGGGCCACCCCCAGCTTCAGGTGGTCGACGAGGTTCGTGCCGCCGCCGAGGAACACCGCATCCGGCTCCCCGGCCACGGCCCGCACCGCCTCGGCCACGGTGGCGGGCTTGGCGAAGGCGAAGGTCTTCATCGCGACTCCCGGACGGCGGCGACGATCCCGGCGTAGGCCCCGCAGCGGCACAGGTTGCCGCTCATCCGTTCGGCGATCTCCTCGTCGGACCACCGTGGGGCAGCACCGACCGGCGAAGTGACGTGGCTCGGCGCACCTTCGGCGAACTCGGCCAGCAGCCCGGCCGCCGAGCAGATCTGCCCCGGCGTGCAGTACCCGCACTGGAAGGCGTCGTGGTCGAGGAAGGCCTGCTGGATCGGGTGCAGATCACCGTCGGCGGCCAGGCCGGCGGCCGTGGTGACCTCCGCGCCGTCGCAGGTCACCGCCAGGGTCAGGCAGGCCAGCACGCGACGGCCGCCGAGCAGCACCGTGCACGCGCCGCACTGACCGTGGTCACAGCCCTTCTTCGGGCTCGTCTCGCCCAGCTGGTCGCGGAGCAGGTCGAGCAGGGTGCGCCGCGGGTCCACCGCCTGCCGGTGCTCGGTGCCGTCGATCCGCACCCCGATGGTGTGGTCCGGGTCAGCGTCTTCGGTCGTCGCCATGGGCCCGCCGCCTCTCCGTGTGATCGTTCGGCGTACCCGCTCGGAAGGGTCCGAAACGAACATCCGGCCACCTGGGAGGCCACGTCGACAGGCAATCTCACCTTCCGCCGTTTGGCGGACCCCCGGACCGGCTATCCGGCGGATGCCCCTCCAGGTGAAGTTCCGGGGGAGTCGGCGTCCCCGCCGGTCAAGCAGCTGGCCGGCGGGGACGACCGCCTCACGAGCCGGACCCGGGCGGCCACCGCGTCACCACGGCGAGACCCCGGTCGCGTCGAGGAAGGTGCCGGTGGGATCCGCCGCGGTGAACCGGGCGGCCCGGACGATCGGCGCGGCGCCGGCCTCGGCGGGCTGGGCAAGGCCGAGGCGCAGCTGCGGGCCGATCTGGACCCCGCCGAAGAACAGCAGCTGCGGACGCTGCTGGAGCGCGTCGCCCGGACCGCTCACCGAGACGGCAACGACCCCGGCGACTGCCGGCTCCAGGACTGAGGCGACCGGCTACCCGGCAAGGCGCGAACTCGCGAAGTAACGTCATCGATCACCGACCGAAGGATGGAACCATGTCCGCTCCCGACTGGAACGCCCAGACGATCGCCGAGTTCCGCGCCAACCACGGCCGCGTCGGCGGCCAGTTCGAAGGCGCCCCGCTGCTCCTGCTGCACACGACCGGCGCACGCAGCGGCGCGAGCCGGGTCAACCCGATGATGTACCTGCCCGACGGCGACCGGTACCTGGTCTTCGCGTCGAAGGCGGGCGCCGACCGGAACCCCGACTGGTACCACAACCTCCTGGCCCACCCCGACGCCCGGATCGAGGTCGGTGACGAGGTCCTCGACGTCCACGCCACCGAACTGACCGGGGCCGAGCGGGACGAGAAGTACGCCCGGCAGGCCGAGCTGTACCCGGGCTTCGCCGAATACGAGCGGAAGACCCAGCGGGTCATCCCCGTCGTCGCCCTCACGCCGGCGGCCAAGTGAGCTCGACGCCGTCCTCGGCCCGCTAGAGCACGGACCACCAGTCCTCCAACCGGATCGGGTACGCCACCACCAGGGACTTCCGCACGTTCAGCGAGCCGGAGCCCGTGATTCGACCCGGGACATTCGGTGATCGACTCGCGCACTCACCGCACCAGGTCCGCTCCCAGTCGTCGCGGCCGTACATCCGCTTCCGGCTCGGCACCGGGTCGTCCCGGTCTCGATCTCCCCCGCGCCGGGTGACGGCCGGGGCGCGGTGAACGGGCACCGTGGGCTCCGCCGCCGTCCATCTCCGGAGGGATCCGCATGGTGCGAGCATCGTTCACCGATTTCCCGGCCCACCGGCTCCGCAAGCCCCGGCGGCGCCGGACCACGGCCGGTGACCGGCGGGCGCCCCGCTCCGCCCGGCACCCCTTCCGGGGACTCGCCGACCGGTTCGGCGGCGGCGCGCACCCGCCGCCGGTCCCGTGGCCACCCGAAAGGGACCTCGGGGCCGGTGGCACTTCCCTGCCCCGGGCGCTCGTGGTGCTGCTGGGCGCCGCCGCCGCGGTGGTCGTGCTGGCCGGCATCCAGGCCGTCGCCTGGCTCGCCGGCCCGGTCTTCCTCGCCCTCGTGGTCGTCATCACCCTCGACCCGGTGCGGACGTGGCTGCGGGACAAGGGACTGCCGCGCTGGCTGACCGTCGCCGTGCTGGTCGTCACCGTCTACGCGATCCTGCTCGGCTTCTTCCTGGTCGTCGTGGTGTCCGTCGCGCAGCTGTCGGCCCTGCTCCCCGGCTACACCGGGCGGGTCGACGAGCTCCTGCACGAAGGGCTGACCGTGCTCGGCCGGTTCGGTGTCGGCGAGCCGGAGCTGCGCACCATGCTGTCGTCCCTCGACACCGGGAAACTCGTCGGCCTGGCCGGTTCCCTGCTCGCCGGGGTCGGCGGTCTGCTGACGAACCTGGCCTTCTTGTTCGCCCTCCTGCTGTTCCTGAGCGCCGAGACGGCGTGGGCGGGTCAGCGCCTTGGCCGCATCGCGCGCGAGCGGCCGTGGATTTCCGCGTCGTTGCGCGGTTTCGTCACCGGAACCCGCCGGTACCTGCTCGTGACAACGGTGTTCGGCGGCCTCGTGGCGGCGCTCGACACGACCGCGCTGGCCCTGCTTTCCGTCCCGGGTGCGGTGCTGTGGGGGCTGCTCGCCTTCGTCACCAACTACATCCCCAACGTGGGCTTCGTGATCGGGGTGGCCCCACCGGCCCTCATCGCCCTCCTCGACGGCGGCTGGCGCAGCCTGATCCTGGTGCTCATCGTGTACGCCGGGTTGAACTTCGTGGTGCAGTCACTGATCCAGCCCCGGTTCGTCGCCGGCTCGGTCGGTCTGTCCACTTTGGTCACGGTGCTGGCGCTGGTGTTCTGGACCTGGCTGCTGGGCCCGCTCGGCGCGGTCCTGGCCGTGCCGGCCACGCTGCTCGCCAAGGCCCTGCTGGTGGACGTCGACCCGCGGGCCCGCTGGGCGGACGCCCTGCTGTCGGCACCTCGCCGCGACGACGAGTGAGGCGTCAGGTCGAGCCAACGACCGCTGGCACGGCAGCCGCTACGGCACCACCTGTTCACGGTCGGCCAGAACGCTGGGCCGATGCGCTGCCCTCGGCACCCCGCCGCAATAAGGGGTGAGAGGCGTCGGGTCAGATCGTGCTGTCGAGCGACCACAACAGCGGAACGCCGGTTGTTCACACCGAGCTTGCCGCAGATGACCATGCACCAACGCCCTGCTGTCGGCAGCCCAGCGCCACAAGAGTAGGAAGCATCAGATCAGGTCGTGCATGCCCGCAGACAGCCCGCACCGCCACGCTGCTCTCCGCACCCCGCCACGACAAGGAACAAGAAACCTCAAGTCAACCCGTGCTGCCGAGCGACCACGACAGCGGAACGCCGGTTGTTCACACCGAGCTTCCCGTAAATAGCCCGCACGTGAGTCTTCACGGTATTGACCGAAACCGTCAGATCGGACGCGATCTCGTCCAACGACCGCTGCGACGGCAGCCGCTGCAGGACCACCTGCTCGCGGTCGGTCAGGTCGCTCGGCGGCGCGTGCGTGACCAGCCGGCCGCGGACCGCCTGGGCGAACCTGTCCAGTGAACCGAACCCGCCGGAGTGGTCGATCAGCAGGTGGCCTACCCGGGGTTCGGCCAAGGCGAACGGCCGCACCAGTCCGTTAGGGCGGGCGAGGGCGAGTGCGCGGTCGAGGGCGTGCAGGGCCTTGGTCCGCCGGTGCGAACGCAGGGCGAGCGCTGTCTCGGCCAGAGATCGGTCGACCGGGGTGGCCGGGAGCACCGAGGTCGCCGAGGCCGTGTCCCGCAGGACCGCTTCGGCCGCTTCGGTTTCGTCGGCGGCGAGGTGGGCGCGGACCCGCAGGACCGCCAGCTCGCCGCTGCCGGGCAGCCGCTCGTGCACCCAAGCGAGCACTTCGGCCGCGTGCAGTCCTTCGCCGAGGGTGAGCGCCGCGTGGTACTCGGCGACCGCGCACACCGCTACGACCTCGCGGGGCAGCTCGAGGTCGGCGAGGCGGTGGCGGGCCGCCCGCATGACCTGGGAGCTCGCCACCCGGTCACCGTCGTCGAAACGCACCATGCCTTCGAAGAACTCGCGCAGCGGCCGCAGCAGGGGCACGCCCCCGGGCACTTCCGCCGTCGCCGCCTGGGCCAGTTCGCGGGCCGCGGCCACCGGCTCGGCGCGCATCAGGTCGTCGTAGGCCAGCAACAGGTGGCACTCCGCCACTCCCGGGGACCGGCGCCAGCCGTGCCGGCGCGCGATGGCGAGCGCACCGGTGCAGGCGCGGCGCATCGCCGGGTGATCGCCGCCCACCGCCGTGGCGACGGCGACCGCGAGCCTGCTGTGAAGCACCAAGTGGTCGAGCCGCTCGCCCTGGGCCAGCCGCATGGCTTCCTGCGCCTGGGTCACGGCGTGCCGGCGCGCGCCCCGGTGCACCGAGCGCCACGCGCGATCGAGATGCGCCCACGCCACGGTTTCCGGGCGGCGGGCCACCGGCGGATCCGCCTCCGGCGGGCGCTTTCCCGTCACCGAGGCCAAATGGCGGACGGCGAGCGGCCACAAGTCGTCGTCCGCCGCCTCTTCGCCGAGGTCGGCACGCGCTTCGGCGAGCCGGCCGCGCTGGATGTTCTCCAGTGCCGACGCCAGCCGCAGCTGCGGGCTCACGGCGACCGTCCCGGCGCCCAGGTGGGTCAGCGCGACCCGCACCGGATCGCCGTCGCCGGCCAGCACCTGGCGCACGGCCTGATCCCGGGCCAGCGCCAGGACCCGCTGCCGGTCGCGGCCCGCCACGGCGTGCCGGAGGGCCTCCCCGAAGCGGCCTTCGCCGGCGTACCACCGCGCGGCGATCCCGTGCAGCCGCGGCACCCGCGCCGGGTCCCGCCGCGCCAGCTCGGCGCGCAGGAAGACGCGCAGCAACGGCGGCAGCCGGTAGGTCTCGGCCGGGGTCCGCGTGACGAGCCCCATTTCGCGCTCGAGTTCGTCCAGCCGGGCCCCGGCATCCGGCCGGCCCGACAGCCGGACCGCGAGCGCCGGGCCGGCCGCGTCGCAGACGCTGAGGCAAAGCAGGAGATCCGACGTCGCCGCGGGCAGGCGCGAAAGCACTTCGTCGGCGAGGAACCGGGCGACGGCCCGGCTGTCACCGGTGACGGAAGCGACGAGCGCGTCCGCGTTCTCCGCCTTCCGCACCGAAACCGCGGCCCAGCCGAGGGCGGCGGCCCAGCCCGCGGTGCGTTCGGTGAGCTCGCGAACGCGGTCGTCGACCACGGTGGCCCCGGTGGCCCGCAACAGGTTGGCGGTTTCCTTCGCGGTGAACCGGAGTTCGGCGGCCTCCACCCGGGACAGGGCGCCTTCGACGTGCAGGCGGGCCAGCCGCAGCCGCGGCTCGACGCGGGTCGCCAGCACCAGCCGCAGCCCGGATGGCAGGTGCCGGGCGAGGGTCGCGAGCGCCTCCAGCGGCTCCGGGTGCGAGAGCTCCTGAAGGTCGTCCAGGACCAGCCGTACCGGGTGGTCCAGACCGGCGACCGCGTCGTCGAGGTCGGCCAGGAACGCGCCCCGCCGCCCGGGCCGTGGCGGGCCGAGCCGGTGCAGGACACCGCCCGCGGGCACGGCGGGACACCGGCGCAACGCGCCGAGGATCGCCGCCCACAGCCGGGACTCGTCGTTGTCGTCGGAGTCCAAAGAAACCCAGGCGACCGCGCGGCCGTCGCCGGCCCAGCCGGCCAGCGCCGTGGTCTTGCCGGCGCCGGCCGGCGCCCGGACCACCGTGACGGGCCGGGTGGTGGCGCGGTCGAGCAGCACCCCCAGCCGCGCACGGGGAACGAAGATCCCCGGCAGCCGCGGGACCGCGACCTTGCCGCCGGGAACCGGCCGGAACGGGCTCGTCACTGGATCGGGCACGTCAACCTCTCGGCTGTCGGGAGACTTCGCCCCGGTTCCGCGGTCGACGCCGGGCGGAGGCCACGACTGTACTGATCACCGACGGGCGACCCGGATGCCGGGTCACCAGATTTCGTAGGTGGATTGGTCACCGTGCACGATGACGGCCCAGATCACGAGGACGTCGAGGGCGATCACGATGGTGCCCCAGAACGGGTACGCGGACAGGAAAGCCAGCTGCGCGAGCGCGTTGAACCCGGCCAGCGCGACCGTCACGACCCGCGCCCACGTAGAGCCGGTGGTCAAGGCGATCCCGGTCACCACCACGAGGATGCCGACGATCAGGTGGAGCCAGCCCCAGCCGGCCAGGGAGAAGACGAGCAGTCCGGACGGGCCGACGACGTAGTAGTCGCGGTCGAACAACGCGACCACGCCTTCCACCACGTTGAACAGTCCGACCAGGACGGTGATCGCCGAAGCGAACCAGATCCAGCCGACCCGCCGGGACCGCGCGACGGCCCGCTCCGGCGGGAGGGGTGCCCGGGCGCCGGTCGTTCCGGTCCGGGGCTGCATGGGTTCGGTCATGATCACTCTTCCTCGTTCGTCGGCGAGTTGCGGACCCGGGCGATCATGGTCGGTCGCCGGTCCGCCGGGCCTCGCCCGCCCCAGGTGAGATCACGCGGTCCGGGCGCGGTGCGCGCGGCTCACACGGCGTGGGCGATGCCGTGCCCCGGCGCCGGAGGAGACAGTGCGGCAGACCACCGAACCCGGACCGAGGAGGACGTCATGTCCACGTTGACCGTGTGGCGGTTCCCGACCGTCGAAGGTGCCGAAAACGCACTGGATCTGCTACGGCAGCTACAGAAGCAGCAGCTGATTTCGATCACCGATGCGGCTTGCGTGAGCTGGCCCGAGGGACGGAAGAAGCCGAAGACGAAGGACCTCGGTTCGCTGACCGGTGCCGGCGCGCTGGGCGGTGGCTTCTGGGGCCTGCTGTTCGGCCTGATCTTTCTCGTCCCGCTGCTGGGCATGGCCGTCGGCGCGGCGATCGGGGCGCTGACCGGGTCGCTGAGTCACGTCGGGATCGACGAGGAGTTCATCGACACCGTCCGGACCCAGGTCACCCCCGGCACGTCCGCCTTGTTCGTGCTGTCGCAGGACACCGTGCTGGACCGGGTCGTCGAGCCGTTCAAGGAAACCGGTGCCTTGCTGCTGAGCACCAACCTGTCCGGCGAAGAGGAAGCCCGGCTGCGCGACGCCTTCGGCGAAACGCCGCAACGGGCGGCGCGGTAGGCCTCCCGGGACCGCCGTCGCGGGAGGACCGCGGCGGCGCCCCCGAGCGTCGCCGCGGCCCCGCAGGAGGTTCCGCCCGCCCGGCGACGCTCCCCCGAGAGCGCCGCGGGGCGGCCCGACGGGATGGCGAAGCGAGGCGCCGAGCGCCGCCGGGGAGATCCCCTCGGCACTCCGGCCCGGCGCCGGCGGGCGCTCGTCGTCCACTTCGTCATCACCGCACCTCCACGGCTCACCTTGCGGTCCGCGCCACTTCCGGTCGTCACCCGTGGTGGATGACTCCCCGCTTCACCCCCGGCGGGCGACGCCGCGGCCGGTTCCGCGGCCGACGATCCGTCCATGACTCTCACCGACAAGCAGACGGCGGCACCCGATGCGCGGATCGTCCGAGGCCGCGCCGCGCGCGCCGCGGTGCCGGCGGCCGCCCACGCCGAGTTCCCCGGCCACCTCCGGCGCGCGGATCCCTTCACGCTGCTGCGCCGCCAGGACCGCGATCGGGTGCCGGAACTGGTGCCGCTCCGCTACGGCCGGATGGCCGCCTCGCCGCTGGCCTTCTTCCGCGGCGCCGCCCTCCCCGCGGCGGCCGACCTCGCCCTGACCCCGCGGACCGGGTTCGGAGTCCAGGCGTGCGGCGACGCCCAGCTGGCGAACTTCGGCTTGGTGACCGCGCAGGGCCGGCGGCTGGTCTTCGACTTCACCGACTTCGACGAGACGCTGCCCGCGCCCTGGGAATGGGACGTCAAACGGCTGGCCGCGAGCTTCGAGGTCACCGGCCGGGAAAACGAGCACCCGGCGGGCCAGCGGCGGCGCACGGTGCTCGCCGCGGTCGAGGCGTACCGGCTGGCGATGCACGACTTCGCGCGCCGCACGCCGCTCGACATCTACTTCGCCCCGGCCGACGCCCGGACGCTGCGGGTGGTCGCGTCCCACCGGCTGGGGCCGGCGAAGCGCCGCGTCCCGGGAGTGCGCCGGTACACCGAAATCCGGGACGGGCGGCTGCGGCTGGCCGCGCGGCCGCCCTCGGTCGTCCCGGCGGGCTGCCTCGCCGGGGACGGCGACCCCGCGACGCTGACCGACCGCCTCGGCGCCGTGTTCGCGCGGTACCGGCGCACGCTCGGCCCGGCGCGGCGGGCGTTGCTGGACCGCTACCGGCTCGCCGACGTCGCCCGCGCCGTGACCGGGCCGGGTGGCGCGGGCACCCGCTGCTGGGTGGTCCTGCTCGTCCGGACCGGCACCGGGGATCCGCTCTTCCTGCAGCTCAAGGAAGCCCGGCCCTCGGTGTTGCAGGAGTACACCGGCACCGCGGTGCCGGGCGGCCCCGGCCGGCGGGTGGTCACCGGGCAACGGCTGATCCAGGCCACCGGCGACGTCTTCCTGGGCTGGGCCCGCGCCGCGGAGTTCGACGGCCGCATCGACGAGTTCCACGTCCGCCGGCTGCGCGACGACCACGACGACGGCGACGTCACCACGATGACCCCGGACGTGCTGAGGGCCCACGCCCGGCTCTGCGGGTGGACCCTGGCCCGGGCGCACGCGCGCACCGGGGACCCGCTCGCGATCGCCGCGTACCTCGGCTCGGGGCCGGCTTTCGCCGAAGCCGTCCGGGAGTTCTCGGTGGCCTGCGCCGACCAGAACGAACGCGACCACGCTGCCCTGCGGCAAGCGATCCGGGCGGGCCGCGTCACCGCGGTGTCCAGGTCGTGACGGGTCGCCTCGCGCGCGTCTTTTCACCCGCCGGCGCCGGGCGCCGGACGCGGGAGTTCCCGGACCCGGTGCACGGACTCCACGCGCATCCCGAGCACCTCGAGCCGGCGCAGAATCTCCGGCAGGCACCCCGGGTCGGCCACCGTTCCGAAAACTATCGTCTCGGGCGGAACCGGCACGACGAGCACTCCCCGGAAATCCTCGGCGCCTTGGGCGGACCATTCCGGAATGGCACCGCATCCCCGGAAGACGTAATTCGGGCCCGCGGCCGGGCCGAGGATGCCGGCCCGGCTCACCGGGCGCTCCCGTCCCGCCGGGCCCGGCCGGCCGAATACCAGGCGCGGGCGACGACCGCCACGTCGAGCAGCACCACCAGGATCGACCACCCGCGCGCCGGCAGGAAGACCAGCCTCGCGACCAGGTCGGCCCCGGCGCGGACCCCGGTCCGCACCTCGCCCACCGAGGTCAGGGCGGAGAGTGCGACGGCCGCTCCGAGCAGCACCGACCCGATCCCGACCCGGCCGGTCCGCACCACCTCGAGCACCACGACCTCCCCCGGTCCGAGCCAGCAGAACTGCGAGGCGGCGAATCGGCGAGGACGGCGCCCCGGGGTATTTCCACGAATTTTCACCCGCCACACGATTCTGCCCGAGGCCGTTGTTTTCCTCGCCCACAGCGGGTGAGCCCGGCCTATTTCGTGGCAGGATCCGCCGGGCTTGCCCGGCGCCGAAGACGAAGGAGAATTGCCATGCGTCAATGTCGCGAAGTCTCGTCCCGAAGACGGGTTCCGAGAACGAAGATCACCGTTCCCGGTCCCCCGGCGGATCTCGTGTCGCGGCCGCGTCTGCTCACCGTCCTCGACGCGACGACCGAAGCGGCCATGGTGTTCGTCGGTGCCCCGGCGGGGTTCGGCAAGACCGTGCTGCTCGCCGAATGGGCGCGGCGCCAGGACCGCGGCGCGGTCGCCTGGCTGTCCGCCGACGCCGACGACAACGATGACCGGCTCTTCTGGTCCGCGGTCCTCGAAGCGCTCGGCGGCTGCGGCCGGCTCCCGGAGGGCAACCCGCTGCGGGAGCTGACCGTGCCTGACGCCCCGAGCGCCGATCTCGCCTTCCTCGCCCAGGTCGCCGACGCGCTGGACACCCTGCCCAAGCCCGTCGTGCTCGTCCTCGACGCCGCCCAGGAGATCACCTCCCCCGACCCGTGGCACGGGCTCCGGGCGCTGGTCCGCCACCAGCCGGCCGGGCTGTGCCTGGCGATCGCGAGCCGGCGGGAACCGCCGCTGCCCCTGGGCCGGGCCCGGCTCGCGGACCGGCTCGTCGAAGTCGGCGCCGCCCGGCTGCGGTTCACCGCCGACGAAGCGGACGCCCTGTTCGCCGCGGCCGACGCGGCGGTCCCGCGGGACGAGGTCGCCCCGCTCGTCGCCCGGACCGGCGGCTGGCCGGCGGGGCTGCGGCTGGCCGCGGCGTCCGCGGCCCGGCACGGCAGCCTGCGGGAGTTCGACACCGGCCAGGACAGCGGCGTCCTCGCCTACCTGACCGACGAGGTCCTCGCCCCCTTCACCCCGGCGCAGCGGGAACTGCTGCGGACGATCAGCATCTGCGACGAGCTCCCGGCCGGGCTCGCCCCGGTGCTCAGCGGCCGCGCGGACGCGGAAGCGATGCTCCACGAGCTGGGCGAGCCGGCCACCCGGGTGGTCGACTCCGCCGGTGCCCCACCGCACCACCGCGTGACGCCGCTGCTGCGCACCTACCTGCGGTCCGAGCTGCAGCGCCGGGCACCGGACCGGGCGCGCACCCTCCACGCGGCCGCGGCCCGCTGGTTCGCCGCGCACGACCGGCCGGCGCCGGCGCTGCTGCACAGCGTCCGCGCGGGCGATCCCGCCCGGGTGGGCGAGTTGCTGCGCGAGCACGCCGTCACGCTGTTCCTCGCCGGAGAGCACCACGTCCTGCGGCTCGCGCTCGCCGTCTTCGACGGCCGGCGGATGCCCGCCGGCCCCTTGGCCGCGCTGATCTCGGCCGCGCTCTGCCTGGAGGCGGCCGAGACGTCGGCGGCCGGGCTGCAGCTGGCGAGCGCGGAGGCGGCGTGGCCGGCCCGGCCGGCGCCGGAGTTGACCGTCCTGCGGCAGCTGGCGTACTCCCGGCTCGCCCAGGTGGACGGCACGCCGGCCCGGATCCGCCGCGCGGCCGAAGAGGTCGACGAACGACTGGCCGACGGCACCGGTCTCGGCGGCCTCGCGACCCTGCACCGCGCCGGTGTCCTGCTCACCCTCGACCAGGCCCGGGAAACCCTGGTGCGGCTGCTCGGCACCGCGGAGTCGCTCCGGCAGGACTTCACCGTCGCGCAGTGCCTCACCACCCTCGCCGAGCTGGCCGGCCGCGACGGCGACTACCGGGTGATGGAGACGCTGGCGCGCCGGGCGGAAGTCCGCCGGCCGCGGGAGAATTCCCTGCGGTCCCTCCAGGGCGCGCAGGCGAACGCCCTGCTGTCCTACGGCGCCCTGTTGCGGGGCGAGCCCGCCGAGTGCCTCAAGCACGCGAAGGAAACCCGGCTCCTGGTCGGGGACGCCCCGGCGCGGGCGGCTCGCGACCTGCGGCTGCTTTCGGAGACGTTGCGCGGCGCCGCCGAGTTCGAGCTCGGCAGCTGGCACGCGGGCCTGCGGCGGATGCGCCGGGCCCGCACCCGACTCGGGACCGGACGGGCCTGCCCGACCGGGTACGCGGCTCTGTGCGCCGTGCTGGAGCAGCGTGCGGCGCTCCGGTTGGGCGCGGCGGCCCAGGCCAGGGACACGGTTCGCTGGGCCCTGCCGATCCTCGCCGGTTCGGGCGAGCTGCTGCTGATGCGCGCCCGGACCCAGCTGCGGCTCGGCCGGCACCACGCGGCGAGCACCGTGCTGCGGTCGCTGGCCGACGACGGCGCGCCGATGGAACTGGAATGGGCCATGATCGAGGCGTCGCTGGTCGGGGTGCAGGCCGCGCTGGCGGCCGGGGCACGGGAGCGGGCGGCCCGGCTGCTCGACGACGCCCTGCGCACCGCCGAGCCCACCGGCGTCCGGTTCCCGTTCGTCTTCGCGCCGGCCGAGCTCATCGGGTTCCTGACCAGCCGGCTGGGCGGCCTCGGCGCCGGCGAGCGGTTCGCGGGCGAGATCCTGTCCGTCCGGCGCCGGCTGCGCACCCCGCCGATCCCGGCGCCGCTGACCGAGCGCGAACGCAGCGTCCTGCGCCTGCTCCCGACCCAGCGGTCGATCGACGAGATCGCCCAGGACCTGACCGTCTCGCCGAACACCGTCAAGACCCACGTGCGCGGCATCTACGCGAAGCTCGACGTCCGCAGCCGGCGCGACGCCGTCGCGATCGCGCAGAAGCGCGGCCTGCTCGACACCGAGGTCGCCGACTTCACGGTCTGACGCCCGCTCGCCCCACCCGGCGCGGGTGAGGCGAGCGGCACCGGGATCCGGTCGAGTGGGCCGGGCACGCCGCAGCGTGCCTGGCCCCGATCCCGGTTGAGGAGATGTCATGGCCCTGGCGAACGCGGAATACCCGTTCTTGAACCTGATGTGGACGATGCTGGTGTTCTTCTGCTGGATCGCCTGGTTCTGGCTGTTGTTCGTGGCCTTCGGCGACCTGTTCCGCCGCGCCGACGTGTCCGGCTGGGCCAAGGCGGGCTGGACGGTGCTGGTGATCGTGCTGCCGATCATCGGGGTGCTGCTCTACCTGCTCACCCAGGGCCGGCACCTCGCCGAGCGGCAGCGGGACCGGGAAACGGCGGCGCGGCACCGGTTCGACGACTACGTGCGCTCGGTGTCCACATCGGACAACAACAGTGCGGCGCAGATCGCCGAGGCCCGGCGGCTGCTGGAGGAGGGCGTCATCGACGACCGGGAATACGCGGCGCTCAAGCAGAAGGCCCTCGCGCGTTGACCGCCGCGCGCCGGTGGCGGTTCGTCCACCTCGCGGTGCTCCGGCCGCTGCTCACGATCACCGCGCTGGTCTGCCTCTACTACCTGCTCCCGGTCGGGCAGGCCCTGCGGCCGTGGACCGCGGTCGTGTTCACCGCCGGGCTCGCGCTCGTCGTGGTGCTGGTCGTCGGCGAGGTGCGGATGATCCTGCGCTCGCCGTTCCCGGCCTGGCAGGGCGTGCAGGCGCTGGCCCTCATCCTCCCGCTCTTCCTCCTGCTGTTCGCCGACGGCTACTACGTGCTCGCCCACGACAGCGCGGGCTCGTTCGGCACGACGCTGACGCGGACCGACGCCCTGTACTTCGCGGTCACCGTGTTCACCACCGTCGGCTTCGGCGACATCACCCCGGTTTCCGCCGCCGCCCGGGTGCTGGTGACGGTCCAGATGGTCGCGGACCTGGTGGTGCTGGGCGTGGCGCTGCGGGTGATCCTGACCGCGGTGCGGCACCGGCGTTCGTCCACAGGGGACGGTTCAGTCCGGCGCCGGCAGCAGCAGGGCCGCGATCAGGCCGGCCACCGCCGCGACGCCCAGGGTGGTGAGGGCCAGCGCGAAGGACCGGCCGCCGAGGTGCGGCGTCCCGGCCAGGACGGAACCGGCCAGCGCCGTCCCCACCGACGAGCCGAGGTTGGACGCGCTGCGCGACACTCCCGAAATGTCGCCTTGGGCGGCGTCCGGGAACCGCGACTGCACCAGGTTCACCGACGCCGTCAGCATGATCCCGACGCCGGCGCCGAGCAGGAACAGCCCGGGCACCGCACTCGCCACGCCGGACTCGGCCCGGACCAGCAGGAGCACGAGCGCGAGGCCCGCGATGGCGAGGACGAACCCCGCCCGGACGAGCCGGCGCTGCGAGTGCCGCCTCGCCAGCCGTCCCGCGGCCGCCGAGGCGCCCAGGATGCCGATCGTCGCCGGGGTCAGCATCAGCCCGGTCTCGATCGCGTCGTAGCCGCGGACCTGCTGCAGGAAGACCGCCACCACGAAGAACGAGCCCTGCAGGACGAGCCATTGGACGTGCTGGGTCGCCAGCCCGAGGCCGGTGACGCGGTCGCGGAAGAGCCCGGCCGGGACCAGCGGCTCCCGCCCGGCCCGCTCGCGCGCGCGGATGTGGGCGAAGAACACCACCAGGAAGAGCACCCCGATCCCGGCGAACAGCCACACCGGCGAGACCCCGCCGGCGGGCAGCAGGACCGCCCCGCCGACGGCGAAGTCGGTGCGTGAGACCAGCCAGCCGTAGGTGCCCGCCTGCAGGACGCCGAACACGACGAAGAACAGGCCGGCCGCCGAGAGGCCCGCGCCGGCGACGTCGAACTCCTTCTCGCGGGGCGGTGCGGGCGGTTCGGTGACCCGCACCGCCAGCAGGACGATCAGGCCGACCAGCAGCACCTGCAGGAGGAAGGACGCGCGCCAGCCGAACCACGTCGTGACCAGGCCGCCGACGAGCGGCCCGGCCGCGGCCCCGAGCGCCCCCGCCCCGCTGACCACGCCGAACGCGCGAGCCCGGCGCTGGAGGTCCGGGCTGGTCACGGTGATCAGGATGTAGATCGGCGGGATCATCAGCGCCGACCCGATGCCTTCCAGCAGGGAGTAGCCGAGGATCAGCAGCCCCGGACCGGGCGCGAGCGAAGCCAGCAGCGCGCCGGCGCCGTAGACGGCCAGCCCGGCCAGGAAGCAGCGCTTGCGGCCCAGCAGGTCGCTCAGCTTGCTGCCCGGCACCATGAGCGACGCCATGGTGAGGGTGAACACCGTGATCGCCGTCTGCACGCCGATCACGGTCGTGCCGAGGTCCGCGGCGATGTCGCTGACGGCCACGGTCATGGTGGTCGCCGCGTAGCTCGCGACGAACTGGGCGAGGGCCAGGGGCAGCACGATCATCGGCGGGCCTTCCTCATCGGGTGCCGCACACGGTGGCCCGGCCGGGGCCGGGCCACCTCACCTGCCGTGGATGAGGCAGGCCCGGCCCGCTCCGGCGACGGTGCACAGACCCGACCCCGTTCCCTGGAGGAGCCATGACCGAGACGACGATCGCCGAGCACGCGCTGATCGGGGACCTGCAGACGGCCGCGCTGGTCACGACCGACGGGTCGATCGACTGGTTCTGCACCCCGCGGTTCGATTCGCCGTCGGTCTTCGGCGCCCTCCTCGACGACGAGCGCGGCGGCCGGTTCCGCATCCGCCCGGCCGGCGCCTGCGCGAGCTCGCAGATGTACCACCCGGACACCGCGGTGCTGATCACCCGGTTCTCCGGCCCGGACGGCATCGGCGAGGTGGTCGACTTCATGCCGCCCTGCGGCACCACCGCCACCACCGGGCACCGGATCGCCCGGCTCGTGCGCTGCGTCCGCGGCCGGATGACGTTCGACGTGGTGGTCGCGCCCCGGTTCGACTACGGCCGCCGGCCGCACCAGGCGATGCTCGTCGCGAACGGGGCCGTGTTCATCGCGCGCGACACGTCGCTGGTGCTGAACGTGGTGCGCGAACCCGGCGACGAGCACCTCGCCGAGGCGCGCGTCGAAGGGGGTGACGTGCACCTGCGGCTCACCCTCGGCGCGGGCGACGTCCGCGGGGTCGTGCTCGAGACCGACGCCGCGGAGCCGCCGCGGGAGATCCGCGTCGCCGAGTTCACGGAACTCTTCGACAGCACGGTGCGGTGGTGGCGCGAATGGCTGGCCCGCTGCACCTACCACGGCCGCTGGCGGGAGATCGTGACCCGCTCGGCGATCACCCTCAAGCTCCTCACCTACGCCCCGACCGGCGGGCTGGTCGCCGCGCCCACCCTCGGCCTGCCCGAGCAGCTCGGCGGGGAGCGCAACTGGGACTACCGCTACACCTGGGTCCGGGACGCGTCGTTCTCCGTTTCGGCGTTGCTGGCGCTCGGGTTCGCCGAGGAGGCCGCCCGGTTCGGCGGCTGGCTCGGCGACCGCATCCGGGAAGGCGGGAGTGGCGCCGGCGGGCCGCTCGCCGTGCTGTACCGGGTGGACGGTACGTCGGACCTGCGCGAGGAAAACCTCGCGCACTGGTCCGGGTACCGCGGTTCGAGCCCGGTCCGGATCGGCAACGACGCCGCCGGGCAGCTGCAGCTCGACATCTACGGCGAAGCCCTCGACAGCGTCTTCGCCGCTGACGGCGCGGGGTTCGAACTCCCCCACCAGGGCTGGACCGCCCTGCGTGCGGCGCTGGATTGGCTCGGCGAACACTGGGACCAGCCCGAAGAAGGCATCTGGGAGACCCGGGGCGGGCGCAAGTCCTTCACCTACGGCCGCCTGATGAGCTGGGTCGCGTTCGACCGCGGCATCCGGCTGGCGAGCGCCCACGGGCGTCCTGCACCCGTCGAAAACTGGACCTGGCAGCGCGACAGCATCCACGGCCAGGTCCTCAGCCGCGGCTGGCACCGGACGCGCAACGCCTTCGTCCAGCACTACACGGGCGAAGAGCTCGACGCGTCCCTGCTCCGCATGCCCCGCACCGGTTTCCTGCCGGCCACGGACCCGCTGTGGCTCTCGACGCTCGACGCGATCGGGACCGGCTTGGTGGCCGACAGCCTGGTCTACCGCTACGACCCCGAGGCGTCCCCGGACGGGCTGGCCGGCGACGAAGGCACGTTTTCCTTGTGCAGCTTCGCCTACGTCGACGCGCTCGCCCGCGCCGGCCGGCTCGAGGAAGCCCGCACGGCGTTCGAGAAGATGCTGACCTACGCCAACCACGTCGGCCTCTACGCCGAGGAAATCGCGCCGACCGGGGAGCAGCTCGGCAACTTCCCGCAGGCCTTCACCCACCTCGCCCTCATCGACGCCGCGGTCACCCTCGATGCCGCGCTCGGCTGACCGGCCGGTCTCGCCCGCGACGGGTGACCCGGCCGGGACTCCCGCGGAACACGATGAAGCACCCGTCGAGGCGAGCCCGGGAGGCCGAAAGCCATGACCACGACCAACCGACCGAGCCCGGCGGGGTCTCCCCCACCGCCTGCCGAAGGGACGCGGCGCACGCGGCCACCCGCCGCGGCGTGGATCTCCTGGATCGCGCTCGCGCTCATGACGACCAGTTCCGTCGCGAGCTTGCGCCCGTCGCCGACGATGGCCGTGTACGGCCTCGCGGCGGTCTTCCTCTACGTCGTCCCGGCGATCGTGTTCCTGCTGCCGACGTCGCTGGTCTCGGCCGAGCTGGCGTCGGGCTGGCCGGGCGGGGTCTACAACTGGGTGGCGCTCGGGATCTCCAAGCCGATGGGGTTCCTGGCCGTCTGGTGCCAGTTCGCGATGACGATCTTCTACTACCCGAGCCTGCTCGGGTACGTCGCGAGCACGCTCGCGTACGTCTTCGACCCGAGCCTGGCGAACAGCGGGTGGTGGACGGCCGGTGTCATCGTCGTCGCGTACTGGTCGGGGGTCTGGATCTCCTCCCGCGGCACGAAGGGCGTGGCCGGGCTCGCCGGCGGCGGGCTCGTCATCGGGACGCTGGTCCCCGGCGCACTGCTGGTGGTCCTCGGCATCGTGTTCCTGGCCCAGGGCCACCCGTCCGCGGCGCCGATGTCGGCGGACCACCTGCTCCCCGCGTGGGCGGGGCTCGCGAGCCTGGTGCTGATCGTCAACAACTTCCTGTCCTACTCCGGGATGGAGATGAACGCCGTGCACGTCTCCTCGCTGCGCAAGCCGGGCAAGGAGTTCCCGCGGGCGATGTTCCTGGCGATGGGGCTGGTGCTGGTCATCTTCATCCTGCCCGCACTGGCGATCAGCTGGGTCATCCCCGCCGACCAGCTGTCGCTCACGGCCGGGGTGATGCAGGCCTTCGAAGCCGTGTTCGCCACCTTCGGCATCCAGTGGCTGACGCCGCTGATCGGCGTCATGCTCTTGCTGGCTTCGCTCGGCGGGATGCTGACCTGGCTGGCCGGTCCGTCGAAGGGCCTGCTCCTGATTTCCCGGCAGGAGGGGTACCTGCCGCCGTTCCTGCAGCGGCTCAACAAACAGGGCGTGCAGCAGAACATCCTCGTCGCCCAGGGCGCGGTCACCACGTTGATCGCCCTCTGCTACGCCTTCATCCCGGACGTCTCGAGCGCGTACTGGATCTTCTCGGTGATCACCACGCAGGTGTACCTGATCATGTACCTGCTGATGTTCGTGGCGGCGGTGCGGTTGCGGCGCAAGCACCCCGATCACCCGCGCGGGTACCGCGCGCCGATGCTGCTCGGGCTGTGCGGGGTCGGGTTCTGCGCGTCGCTGGCCGCGCTGCTGGTCGGGTTCGTCCCGCCGTCGCAGTTCGGTTCGGGCAACCGTGGGTGTACCTCGGCATCGTCGCGGGCGGCGCGCTCGGACTCGGCCTGGTGGTGCCGTTCCTGTTCTACCGCCTGCGCAAACCGACGTGGCGGCAACCGGAGGCGAGGGCGTCATGACCACTGTGGACGAACGATCGACCCGGACGCAGCGCATGCTCGTCTACCTCGTCGTGGGGATCGTCCTCGGCGGGTTGTTCGTGGCCGGGTACCTGCGCTACCACTCCGCGCGGGTCACCGCCGAAGCCGAGGCGAAAGCCGACCGGCTCGTCGCCCGGCTCGCCCAGGAGGGCGCGCGGGCACCGTCACGGGACCAGCTCGTCCGGCTGCTCGGCACGGACGGCGGCTCGATCTGCGTCGATCCCGCCGCCGCGCTCGCCCGCGCGACGAGCGACACCGGGTTCGTCAACGGGGCGGGCGGCCCCGGGACGCGCCCGGTCCTCGCGCCCGCCACCGTGGTGCGGGCGCAGCTGCTCGTCATCGAGGTCTACTGCCCCGAGAAGCTCCCCGCCTTCCAGCAGTACGTCAGCGGACTCGGCTTCACCAACGTGACGGACAGGTGAGCACGATGGATCTCCGAAAGCGGGTCGACGAGCTCATGCCCAGAGCGCGGGAAGACCTCACGACCCTCGTCGCGATGCGGTCCGTCGCGGACCCGCGGCAGTTCCCGGCCGCGGAATGCCGGCGAGCCGCCGGCCCCGGGACGCGCCCAGTCCTCGCGCCCGCCACCGTGGTGCGGGCGCAACTGCTCGTCATCAAGGTCTACTGCCCCGAGAAGCTCCCCGCCTTCCAGCAGTACGTCAGCGGACTCGGCTTCACCAACGTGACGGACAGGTGAGCACGATGGATCTCCGAACACGCGTCGACGAGCTCATGCCCAGAGCGCGGGAAGACCTCACGACCCTCGTCGCGATGCGGTCCGTCGCGGACCCGCGGCAGTTCCCGGCCGCGGAATGCCGGCGAGCCGCCGGCTGGGTGGCCGACGCGTTCGCCGATGCCGGGTTCGCCACCCGCCTCGCCGACACCCCGGACGGCAGCCAGGCCGTGGTCGGTTCCCGGTCGTGCCGCCGGGCCGGAGCGCCTACCGTGCTGCTGTACGCGCACTACGACGTCCAGCCACCGCTCGGGGACGACGAATGGCGGACACCGCCGTTCCGGCTGACCGAAGTGGACGGTCGCTGGTACGGGCGCGGCGCGGCCGACTGCAAGGGCAACATCCTCATGCACCTGACCGCCCTGCGCGCGCTCGGTGACGACCTGCCCGTCCACCTCAAGCTGGTCGTCGAAGGCTCCGAGGAGCAGGGCACCGGCGGCCTGGAGGCGTTCGTGCCGGAGCACGCCGACCTCCTGCGAGCCGACACGATCCTGGTGGCCGACACCGGGAACGCCGCGGTCGGGCAGCCCGCCGTCACGGTCAGCCTGCGCGGGATGGTCGACGTCGTCGTCTCCGTCGAAGCGCTTTCGTCCGAGCTGCACTCGGGCATGTTCGGCGGCCCCGCCCCGGACGCGCTGGCGGCCTTGGTGTCGGTGCTCGCCACGCTCCGCGACGACGCGGGCGACACCACCGTCGACGGCCTGCCCAACGACGGCCGCTGGTCCGGGGCGCCGTACCCGGCGGAGCAGTTCCGCGCGGACGCGGGCCTGTCCCCCGGCGCCGTCCTGCTCGGCTGCGGCGAAGTGGCGGACACGCTGTGGGCGCGCTCGACGGCCACGGTGCTCGGCATCGACTGTCCCCCGGTGATCGGGTCCGCGGCGGCCGTCACCCCGCGTGCCCGGGCCCGGCTGAACCTGCGGATCCCACCCGGCGTCGAGCCGGCCGACGCGGCCCGCGCGCTGACCGGGCACTTGCTCGCGGCGGCACCGTGGGGCGTGCGCCTGTCGGTGGAGGTCGAGGCGACCGGTCGCCCGTTCCGGATGGCCACCGACGGCCCGGCCTACCGGGGCATGGCCGCCGCCATGCGGAGCGCCTACGGCCGCCCGATGACGCAGCTCGGCCAGGGTGGCTCGATCCCGCTGTGCACGGTCCTGGCCGAGACGTACCCCGACGCCGAGATCCTGCTCATCGGCGTCGAAGAACCCCAGGCGCGCATCCACGCGCCCAACGAAAGCGTCGCACCGGGGGAAATCGCGGCCATGGCGCTGACCGAAGCGCTCTTCCTGCGCGGATACGCGGTAGGTTCCGGCTGACCGGTTGTCGATTCCGGCTGACGTCGTTCGACGCGTGGTCGAAGGCGCCCGCGGGGGCCCACCGAGCAGAGGACACCGCATGACCGAAGTGAACGCCGACCACGCCCGGCGGGCGATCGTCGAACACACCCGGCGCCTGGCGGACGCGGCCGCCGAGGCCGGTCCCGGCGCCACCGTGCCGACGGCGCCGGGGTGGACCGTCGCCGACCTGGTCGCGCACGTGGGCCAGACCCAGCACTGGGTGGCGGAGATCATCGAGCGCCGCATCACTGACCCCGCCGAGCTGCCCACGGAAATGGCCGTGGTGCCCACGGACCCCCGCGAGTGGCCGGCGTGGCTGGCGGAGTCCGCGCAGCGGGTCGCGAGCGCGTGCTCCGACGACGCGCTCGACACGCCGGTGTTCAACGCCGCGGGCGACGAGCGCTCCGGGACGCGGTTCTGGCTGGCCGGCATGCTCAACGAGGCCGTCGTCCACGGCATCGACGCGGCCAACGCGGCGCACCGGCCGGCCGACGTCGACCCCGCCGTCGCGGCCGCGCTCATCGGCAACCACTTCGCGATGCTCACCTCACCCACGTGGGAGCGGCAGCGGCCCGAGTCCGCCCACGCCATCCGGGGCACCGGGCAGACCCTGCAGTGGCGGGCCACCGACACCGAGGACGGCGCCGACGCGTGGTTCGTCGAACGGCGGCCCGGCGGCGCGACGTGGCAGCCCGCAACCCGCGAGGCCGACGTGACGGTGACCGGCCCGGCGGGATCGCTGCTGATGGTCCTGACCCGGCGGCGCCCGCTCCCCGACGGCGAAGCCACCGACCTCGGCATCGACGGCGACCTCGGCCTCGTCCGGCATTGGCTCGACAACACCGCGCACGTCAGCGGCTGACGAGTGTCGCGAGGCCTGCCGCGAGGCCGCGGATCGAAGGAGAAGACCACCATGGCCCGCTTGGTGTCACTGAACGTCGGACTGCCGCAGGACGTGCCCTGGCAGGGCCGGACCGTCCACACGGGAATCTTCAAGTACCCGGTCGACGGCCGCCGCCTGGTCCGCCGGCTCAACGTCGACGGCGACGGCCAGGGCGACCTGGGCGGCCACGGCGGCGAGAACCGCGCGGTGCTCGTGTACCAGCGCCAGTCCTACGAGCACTGGCGGCGGTTCCTCGGCCGCGAGGATCTCGAGGACGGCCGGTTCGGTGAGAACTTCACCGTCGACGGCCTGCCCGACGACGAGGTGCACATCGGCGACCGGTACCGGATCGGCGAGGCCGAGTTCGAGGTCACCCAGCCGCGCGTCACGTGCTTCCGCGTCGGGATGCGCCTCGGCGAGCCGCGGATGCCCGCCCTGCTGGTGGCGCACCACCGGCCCGGCTTCTACCTGCGGGTCATCACCGAAGGCCACGTCCAGGCCGGCGACGAGATCGTCCGCACCCGGACCGGACGGCACGAGCTGAGCGTCGCGGACGTCGACGCGCTCCTCTACCTGCCGGGCCGCGACCGGGACGTCCTGCGCAAGGCCGTCGACATCCCGGCGCTCAGCCCCGGCTGGCAGGGATCGTTCCGCGACCTGCTGGCCGCGGCGGAGCCACCGGCACCCCGCGGCTGGCCCGGGTTCCGGCCGCTGCGCGTCGCCCGGGTGGTGCCCGAAAGCACGACCGTGGCCTCGCTCCACCTGGCCGCCGAAGACGGCGCACCGCTCCCCCGGCCCGAGCCGGGCCAGTACCTCACCCTCCGGGTCCCCGGGGCCGGCGACCCGGCCCCGGTCCGCAGCTACTCGCTGTCGGCGGCGCCGTCGGACCACGAGTACCGCATCAGCGTCAAGCGGGACGGAGTGGTCAGCAGCTACCTGCACACGAGCCTGGCGGCCGGCGCGATCGTGGACGTCGCGGCGCCCCGAGGCGACTTCGTCCTGACCGACGACGACCGGCCCGTGGTCCTCGTGTCCGCGGGCATCGGCGTGACGCCGGTCCTGGCCATGCTGCACGCCCTCGCCGCGAGCCGCACCGCACGGGCGGTCTGGTGGCTGCACACCACCCGGACCGCGGCCGAACACGCGTTCGCCGGCGAAGCGCACGAGCTGCTGGCGAGCCTTCCGCACGGCCACGAGCACATCCACTACACCGCGGAAAGCGGCCGGCTGACCCGCGAAACGCTGTCGGCTTTGGCTCTTCCCGCCGACGGCACGGCCTACCTGTGCGGACCGGACGCCTTCATGACGGCGATCCGGGAGGCCCTGGTATCGCTGGGTTTCGACCCCCATCGTGTCCACAGTGAACTGTTCGGCGGCGTGTCCGCGATCAACCCGGGCCTCACCGGCGTGGTCCGGAAGACGCCCCATCCCCCGGCCGGTCCCGCGGGAACGGGACCGGCGGTCACGTTCGCGCGCAGTGGCCTCACGGTGCCGTGGAGCGACGGCTACCCGAGCCTGCTCGAGTTCGCCGAGGCCTGCGACGTGCCGACGCGCTGGTCCTGCCGCACCGGCGTCTGCCACACCTGCGTCACCCCGGTGCTTTCCGGTCACGTGCGGTACGACCCCGAACCGCTCGAGCCACCGGCGCCGGACGAAGCACTCGTCTGCTGCGCCCGGCCATCGGAGGACGTCGTCCTGGACCTTTGACGGCTGCCGCCGGCCCGCTGCGCGATCGTTACGCCGAACGGGTGATCGCCCCCGAACTCCCTCAACCCGCGATCACCGTCGGCCGTGTCGGCTTCGAAGTCGACCACTGCCGAAGGAGAAACCGTGACCACACGGCCTGCCCAGCGCAACCTGACGTTAGCCGGGATCATCGTCGCAGCCACCTCCGCATTCGTCGGCCCGGCTGTCGCCGGCACCACCGACACCGAGGTCGTCTGCTACGCGAACGCATTGTGCAACAGCAGTACGGGCGGTGGGACCACCGTTTCGAAGGTCTACGCCTGGCGAGACCGCAGCGAGACCGGCGCAACCGGATTCTTCGAGATCTTCGGCCCCAACGGGTACAAGCAGACCGGCCCCACCGATCAGGAGGTCGACCACACCTTCACCGTGAACCGATCCTTCCCGAACGGCTCGCTGATCTGCGTGTCCTTCTGGAAGAAGAACAGCAACGGCTCCTTCACCAAGTTCAAGGGCGTGAACGGCAACGCCTGCACCTCGGTCCCGATCTTCGGAGCTTGAGACCTAGCGACACGACCAGCGGCACCCCGGACACGCCTCAGTGCGCCAGGGTGTCGGCGACCCAGTCGGCGATGTACGTGCTGGTGTGGGACAGGTGGTCGAGGCCGATGTGCTCGGTCGCGCCCTCCTCCGCGGTGAACAGCCGGAGGTGGCGGTTCGGGCTGTTCACCGCCTGATCGTAGGAGCGGTGCGCGTAACGCACGGGGATCTGGCGGTCGTTTTCGCCGTGGCAGATCAGGAACGGCACGGTGATGTGCTCGACGACGCCGTCGAGGTGCACCGCGTCCGCGAACTCCGGGAACGTCTCGAGGTCGTCGTGGCCCCAGACCCACAGCACGTGCTCCCAGTAGTGCGGCACCGGGCGTTCGCCCTCGCGCTCCAGGCGCCGGCGTTGCACCGCGCCCCAGTCGTGGTTGGCGCCCCACGCCACCACGAGCGCGAGGCGTTTCTCGAACGCCGCTGCGCGCGGGGCGTAATAACCGCCCAAGGACCAGCCGGCGAGCCCGATCCGGGTGGCGTCGACGTCGGCGCGGGTTTCCAGGTAGTCCACGCACGCGGTGGCCCAGCCTTCCGTCTCGACGCGCGCGGTCAGCCCCTGCAGGCGCAGCGCCTCGCCCGAGCCGGGGCAGTCGACCATGAGGCAGGAGATCCCGCGGGCGGCGAGCTCGGCCCAGTGCCCGGACGAGTACATGTGCTCCTTCGTCGAATCCAGGCCGTTCCACAGGATCATCACCGGCGCCCCGGGCCCCGCCGCGCTGAAGTACGCGGGCAACGTCGTCCCTTCGAAGGGAACCGCCACGCGGGTCACCGCCGGCGACACGAGCTCGAGGGCCTTCTGCTGCAGTTCCAGGACGCGGCGGTAGGTGTCGAGCCGGCCGGGCGCGGACGCGCTCTGCAGGCGTTCGGCCTGGCACAGGTAGTTGGTCGCGCGGGCGTAGAGCTGCCCGGCGGTGCGGGGGTGGCCGGCCTTCTCGGCCGCTTCGGCCTGGCCGACGAGCTGGTCGGTCAGTGCTGTCCACGCCCGCAGGAACTCCGGGGTTCCGGCGTCCTCGCCCTGGGCGGCGGCCTCGCGGATGGGACGGCAGGCGCGGTCGACCTCGTCGATGAGGCCACCGCTGTTGAGGGTGGCGACGACGCCGAGGTTCCAGACGTAGTTGCCGGGGAAGTACTCGAACACGGGGGGTCCTCTCAGGTTCGTGCTGCTTCGCTGATCGACTTCACGCCGCCGTGCGCGGTCATCCCGCCGTCCACGGGGATGTCGGCACCGGAGATGTAGGAGGCCTCGTCGCCGAGCAGGAACGCCACGAGCGCGGCGACCTCGGCGGCGGTCCCGGTCCGCCCGAGCGGCGTCTCGGCGACGTTCGCCGCGCGGAACGCGGGCGGCGCCGACGCGGTCATCGGGGTGTCGACGTATCCGGGGTGCACGGCGTTGACGCGGATGCCGCGGCCGCCCAGTTCGAGGCAGGCCGCCCGGGTGAAGCCGCGCAGCGCCCACTTGCTCGCGGTGTAGGCGACCGGGTAGTGGCCGGTCAGCGCGGCGGCCGAGCCGACCACGACGATCGACCCGCCGGAGGGCATCACCGGCAGGACCGCCCGCACGGCCCGGTGGACGCCGCCCACGTTGACGTCCAGCACGCGGGCCAGGTCGGCCGGGTCCAGCTCGGCGAGCCGGGCCCGCCAGGTGACGCCCGCGTTCGCGACGAGGCCGTCGACCCGGTCCAGCCCGGCCGCGAGCCGGGCCCATCCGGCGGAGTCCGTCACGTCGAGCTGCCGGTAGTCGACGCCGGGCAGGTCCGCGGTTTCGGCGAGGTCGGCCCCGATGACCGTGGCGCCGTCCGCGGCCAGGCGCCGGGCCACCGCCGCGCCGAGGCCCTGCCCGGCGCCGGTGACCAGCACGGTCTTGCCCCTCACCGCGACCGGTCCCGGGTGCGGGCCGGGCGGACCGGCGGCAGGTCGATCCCGGCGACGACGGTGTTGCGGATCGTGCCGATGCCTTCCACGGTCATCTCGACGACGTCACCGGGCTGCAGCGGCGGCGGGTCCTGCGCGCCGCGGCGGCCCCACAGCTCGGCGAGGCAGCCGCCGTTGCCGCAGGTGCCGGAGCCGAGCACGTCGCCGGGCCGGAGCCGGGTGCCGCGGGCGGCGTAGGCGACGAGCTCCTCGAACGGCCAGCCCATGTTGGCCAGCCGGTCGTGCCCGATCTCGACGCCGTTGACCGACACCCGCATGTCCAGATCGAGAAAGCCGTCACTGTCCACAGTGAACTCGTCCGCGGTCACCAGCCACGGCCCGAGCGTCGTGACGGAATCCTTGCCCTTCGCGGGCCCCAGCCCCACCTTCATCTCGCGGCGCTGGAGATCGCGGGCGGACCAGTCGTTGAAGATGGTGTACCCGAAGATCCCGTCCGGGCCCAGCACGGCCGCGACCTCCAGTTCGAAGTCGAACAACCGCGAACCGGGCGGGATCGGGACGTCGTCGTGCGCGCCGGCCAGCGCGGCCGGGTTGGTGAAGTAGAACGTCGGGGCCTCGTACCACTCCGGCGGCACCGAGCCGGGGGCGACCATGCCCTCGACGTGCTCCTCGAAGGCGACGAAGTCCCGGACGGACGGCGGTTCGAGCGGCGGCAGGAGCCGCACCTCGGTCAGCGGCACCACCGGTCCGCCGAGGACATCGACACCGAGGACCCGGGCACCGACGGGCAGGCCGGACCGCACCACGTCCAGGACCGTCACCCCGGCCGGGAAGGCGCGGACGCCGTCCTCGGAGACGACCCCGGCGCGCACTTCGCCGCGGTGTTCGCAGGTGGCGAGCCGCATCAGACCGGCGGGGCCACGAAGAGGCCCTTGTCGGGGTCGTTGAACGACTTCCGCGCGACGAACTCGTTCATCGCGTTCGCGGTGCCCCACTGGTCGGACACCTCGGGTTTCGAGAAGTCGTGCAGCTGCGGGTGCCAGCTGTCCTCGTCGACCAGCTCCAGCTCGGTGGTGTACTCGACGGTGTTGCCGTGCGGGTCGAGGAAGTAGCTGAAGGTGTTGTGGCCGGCCAGGTGGCGGCCCGGGCCCCAGATCTTCTCGACACCGGCGCGCAGCAGCCGGCCGGTGCCGCGCATGTACTCGTCGAGGCCGCGCAGCTCGAACGACGCGTGGTGCAGCGACGGGTGCGGGCCGCGCGCGATCGCCAGGCTGTGGTGCCAGGCGTTGATCCGCAGGAAGTACATCATCTCCCCCATCCGCGGGTGCATCAGCGTGTCGGACAGCCGGAAGCCGAGGTGGCGTTCGTAGAAGGCCCGGGTGCCTTCGGGATCGGCGGAGTTGATGACCACGTGGGACAGTCGCACCGGGACGGACTCGCCTTCCTCGATCCGCCGGTGGCCCCGCGTGGCGACGTCCGCGCTGATCTCGATCGTGCGGCCTTCGTTGTCGAAGAACCGGAACCCGTACCCGCCGCCCGGGGTGTCCAGGGCGCGGGGCTCGTGCACGAGCGTGCTCCCGGCCGCGGCCAGCCGGCCAGCCAGGGTGTCGACGTCGGCGGGCGTCGCGGCGCCGAAGGCGATCAGGTCGATCCGCTTGTCCGCGGCCTGCCGCAGCCGGACGACGTACTGCTCCGGCGAGCCTTCGGCGGCGAGGAA
The DNA here is from genome assembly GCF_040681595.1 of Amycolatopsis sp. NPDC051716. Lineage (NCBI taxonomy): Bacteria > Bacillati > Actinomycetota > Actinomycetes > Pseudonocardiales > Pseudonocardiaceae > Amycolatopsis > Amycolatopsis sp. NPDC051716. The sequence continues at coordinate 256,295 of NZ_JBFAZA010000007.1, forward strand.
GGTGATTCCGGTGTCGGCGTGTTCCTCGGCGAGGCCCCAGGTGCCGGTGTAGAAGTCCTGCTGGCGCGCGAGGTCGGGCACGGCGAGGTCGACGTGCCGCAGGTGGGTGATCAGGCGGTCGGTCACGGGTTCGTCCTTTCAGGCGGGCTGGGACACGAGGTCGCCGATGCGGCGGACCAGGCCGGGCACGTCGCCCTGCTCGTGGTCGAGCAGCCACCGGCCGAGCTGGTTGGAGGCCTCGACGACGGTGCTCGCGCGGTCGTGGCGGCGGGCCGTGAACTCCGCCCAGAGGTCGTCGTCGACACCGCTTCGGGTGAGGAGCAGCTCGGCCAGCACCGCCGCGTCTTCGAGGGCCTGGGCGCCGCCTTGGGCGAGGGTCGGCGGGCAGGAGTGCGCGGCGTCGCCGACGAGCACGACCCGGCCGCGGTGCCACGGCGCCGGCACGACGTGCGTCTCGAACCGCGTGTAGTTCACCCGGCTCGGATCGTCCAGCGTGGGCCGGATCTCGTCCCACGGCCCGTGGTAGGCGGCGGCGAGCCCGCACATCGTGGCGAGCCGCTCCGCCGGCGTCAGTCCACTGTGGTCCCGGAAGTCCTCGACGATGAACGCGTAGAGGGAGTCCGCACCGGTCGGCGTGTACCCGGCGATGTAGGACGGGCCGCCGTAGCACAGGTCGGTGTGGGTGATCGACGCCGGACGCGGCCCGAACGCGCGCCAGATCCCCATGCCGGTCGGCCGGGGCGGCACGTCGATGCCGATCAGCCCGCGGATCGCCGAGCGGATGCCGTCGGCGCCGATCACGAGGTCGTACCGGCCGGCCGGCCCCGAGGCGAGCGTGACTTCGACGCCGGAGCCGTCCTGGTCGAGGCGGGTCACCGTGTCGCCGAAGCGGGTCTTCACGCCGGTCTCGTGGGCGCGGTCCAGCAGGATCCGGGCCAGCGCCGGGCGGGGCATGCCCATCGAGGCGGGCAGATCGGCCCCGCCGCTGCGGACGTCGGGGATCCGGGCCAGCACGGTGCCGTCCGGCGCGCGCAGGCCGAGGCAGTCGAAGGGGTACCCGGCCGCCTCGGCCCGCGGCCACACCCCGAGCCGGCGCAGTTCGCGCAAGGCGTTGCCCTGCAACGTGATGCCCGACCCGGTGGCCGAGACGTCCGGCTTGAGCTCGACGAGGTCGACGGCGACGCCGTCCCGGGCGAGCAGGATCGCGGTGGCGGCGCCGGCGAGACCGCCGCCGACGACCAGCACCTTGGTGACCGCGGGCATGGGGAACTCCTTATTTGACGGCGATGGGCGCGACCGGTGCGCCGACCGCGCCGGTCACCGGCAGCGGGGCGGCGGTGAGCCAGAACTCGTGGACGCCGTCGGCCGCGCAGTCGGCGGCGAGCGTGTCGAGGTCCCACATCTCGCCGAGGAACAGGCCGAGGTGCGGGATGGCCACCTGGTGCAGGGGCTGGAAGGCGTCGTCGAACTCGTTGGGCCGGACTTCGACGCCCCAGGTGTCGGTCGCGATGCCGGCGATCTCCGTGCCGTGCAGCCAGTCCACCGTGGAGAAGGACAGGCCGGGCGAGTCGCCGCCGGCGTAGTCGCCCCAGCCCTCCCGCCGGGCGCGGGTGAGCCGCCCGGTCCGCACCAGCAGGAGGTCGCCGCGGCCGACGCGCGCGGTGTCGCCGTGCTCGGCGATCGTCGCCTCCAGGTGGTCCGCGGTGATCGCGAAGCCGTCGGGCAGCTCGCCACCGGATCCGAACACGCGGCCCACGTCCAGGAGCACCCCGCGGCCCGCGATCAGCCCCGCCGTGGTTTCGATGCCGGTGACGCGGTCGCCCTCGCTGGTCACGACGTCCCCGGCGCGCCGGCCGTTGTAGGCGAGGCCGTGGTCGAAGATGTGACCGAGGCCGTCCCACTGCGTCGAGGCCTGCAGCGGCATGGACACCACGTCGTCGGCCCCGCCGATGCCGTGCGGGAAGCCCTGCGTGCCGCGTTCGGCGTCCGTGCCGGTGTCGAGCATGGTGTGCACCGGGTTGGTGCGCCGCCGCCAGCCCTTCTGCGGCCCGTCGGCGTCGAAGCGTTGCGCGAGCGAGAAACTCGCGCCGCGCCGGACGAGCGCGGCGCCTTCGCGGCGTTTGGCGGCGTCGAGGAAGTTGAGGGTGCCCAGGACGTCGCCGGCACCCCAGCGGCCCCAGTTGGAGCACCGCTTGGCGGCTGCAGCGATCGCGCCTTCGGGATCGGTTCGGTCCACGCCTTCACTGTCGGTGCACGAGCGGTATCAGGGAAGACGAAATCGTTAATGTGCGGTATCAGTGGCGTTGATACGGTGGTCGATCGTGAACCTCGCCCGGTTGGACTTGAACCTGCTGGTGGCCCTGGACGCGCTGCTGCAGGAGCGCAGCGTCACGCGCGCGGCCGAGCGGATGGGCCTCGGCCAGCCGGCGGTGTCCGCCCAGCTGGGCCGGCTGCGCCGGCACTTCCACGACGACCTGCTGACCCGCGCCGGCAACCAGTACCGGCTCACGCCGCTGGCCGTGCAGCTCAAGGAACGCGTGCGGATCGCCCTGTCCGGGGCCGAGCGCGTGTTCGCCGCGGAACCCGATTTCGATCCGGCGTCGTCCACCCGCGAGTTCTCGATGCTGATGAGCGACTACGGGATCGCCGTGCTGGGACCGGGAATCGCCGCCCGGCTCGCCGAGGAGGCCCCGGGCACGCGGCTGCGGTTCCCCGCGAACACCCCGAAGATGGTCGACGCGGCCGTGCACGAACTCGTCCACACCGACCTGCTGGTCATCCCGCACGGGTTCGTCGACGACCTGCCGCACGAGGACCTCCACCGCGACGAATGGGTGTGCCTGGTCGCCGCGGGCAACACCGGCGTCGGGGAGTCGCTGACCGTCGCGCAGCTGGAGACGATGCCGTGGGTGGTCACCTACCACGGCCCCACCGCGTCCACGCCCGCCGCGCGGCAGATGCGCATGCTCGGGATCGAGCCGCACGTCCAGGTGATCACCGAGACGTTCTTGACCGTACCGGGACTGGTCGCGGGCACGAACCGGGTCGCGCTGCTCCAGCGGCGCCTGGCGGACGGGATCCCGGACGCGCTCGGCGTGCGCGCCCTCCCGTGCCCGTTCGAAGCGACCCCGCTGGTGGAAGCCATGTGGTGGCACCCGATGTACGACGACGACCCCGAGCACCGCTACCTGCGTGACGTCGTCCGGCGGACGGTGGCGGCGGTGATCGGCATCGACGGCGTCGATGCGCCGCTTCGGCGGAAGTGATTTCCGCATCCCCGCACCGGGGCTGACACTTCGACGCACACGCCGGTCGCCGAAGACCGGCTCGTGCCTCCCCGGAGCTGCCCGTGTCCGATCAATCCGTCTCCGCTCCCGCGCCCGCCACCGATCCCGCCGGCAGCCGGCGGGCCGGTCCCGCCCAGGCGGTCGTGCTGCTGCTGGCCAGTTGCCTTTCGGTGCTCGGCGCGGTGCTGCTCGCCCCGGTCCTGCCCCGCATCCAGGACGCGTTCGCCGGCACGCCCGGCGTCGTCACCCTCACGCCGATGGTGCTGACCGTGCCCGCACTCGTCATCGGGCTCACCGCGTCGATCGCCGGCCGCGTCGTCGACCGGCTCGGCCGCAAGCGGCTGCTGGTGGGCGCGCTGGTCGGGTACGCGTTCGTCGGGACCGCGCCGCTGTGGCTGTCTTCCCTGCCGCTGATCGTCGCGAGCCGCGTGCTGGTCGGGCTCACCGAGGCCGCGATCATGACGTGCTGCACCACCTTGCTCGCCGACTACTTCCACGGCGCCGAGCGGGACCGGTACTTCGGCCTGCAGACCGTCTACACCACCGTCGCCGCCACGGTTTTCTTCGCCGCCGGCGGGCTGCTGGGTTCCTGGGGCTGGCGAACGCCGTTCTGGCTCTACGCGGTCAGCCTGCCGCTCGCGTTCGCCGCCGCGCGGGTCATCCGGCAGCCGTCGCAGACCCGCAGCCGCGAGAAGCTCCCGCCGCTGCCGTGGCGCACCTTCCTGGCACCGGTCGGCGTCACCTTGGCCGGCGGTCTCGTCTTCTACGTTCTCATCGTCGAACTGTCTTATGTGCTCGACGGCATCGGCGTCATCGCCACGGCGACCGTCGGGCTGGTCAGCGCGGCCGGTTCACTGGCCACCGCCGTCGCGGCGTACCTGTTCCCCCGGTTCGCCCACCGGGGTCCCGCCGTCACGATCCCCGCGGCGTTCGTCCTGTGCGGACTCGGCATCCTCGTCCTCGCGCTGGCTTCCTCGGTCCCGGTCGTGGTGCTCGGCGCGGTCGTGACCGGCCTCGGCAACGGGCTGCTGCTGCCCGCCCTGCTCACCTGGGCGCTGGGCAGCCTGACGTTCGCCCAGCGCGGCCGGGGCACCGGCCTCTGGACCTCGGCGATGTTCATCGGCCAGTTCGCCAGCCCGCTCGTCGTGCTCGCCCTGGCCGGCGCCACGACCGGCCTCTCCCCGGCCCTGCTCGTCGTCGGCGCCGCCGCACTCCTGCTCGCCTTGGTGGCCGGCGTCCTCGCCGTCCGGCATTCGTTGACCGCCGAGCCGCGCACTCCGTAGGTTCGGTACCGGACGAGGAGGTGCGGGATGAGTCACCTGGTGCGCTTCGCCGAGGGAACCGGCGACATCCGGGTCGGTCTGCTCGCCGACGAGCAGCTGCGGCCGCTCGCGGTGGCGTCGATGGGCGACCTGCTGCGCCGCCCGGTGGCGGAGATCCGCGAGCTGGCCGACACCGCCGGGGAGCCCGTGCCGACGGCCGGGACGCGCCTGCTGCCGCCGCTGGACGGGCGGATGGAGGTGTGGGCCGCCGGGGTGACCTACCTGCGGTCCGAGGAGGCCCGCCGCGAAGAGAGCGCCGACGAGGACGTCTACGCGCGGGTCTACCGCGCGCAGCGGCCGGAGCTGTTCTTCAAGTCGGCGGCGTGGCGCGTGGTCACCGACGGCGAGCCGATCGCCATCCGCGCCGATTCCGCCAACAACGTGCCGGAGCCGGAACTCGGCCTGCTGCTGACGAGCGGCGGGGAGATCGCCGGGTACGTGGTGGTCGACGACGTCAGCTCCCGCAGCATCGAAGGCGAGAACCCGTTGTACCTCCCGCAGGCCAAGATCTACACCGGTTCGTGCGCGGTGTCGGCGCGGGTGCGGCCGGCGTGGGAGGTGCCGGACCCGCGGTCGCTCGACCTCCGCATGCGCCTCCTGCGCGGCGGTGACGAGGTCTTCGCGGGCGAAGCCAGTACCGCCCAGCTGAACCGCGAACCGGCCGGGCTCGTGGAGTACCTCTGGCGGGACAACGACTTCCCCGACGGCGCCGTGCTTTCGACGGGCACGTCCGTCGTCCCCGGGCTCGACCAAGGGCTCCGGCCGGGAGACGTGGTCGAGATCGAGATCGGCGAGGTCGGCTCACTGCACTCCCCCGTGGTGCTGGGTGCGGACGAGGTGCGCCGGGTGCTTGCGGCCCGCTGAGGCGCACCGCGACCGGGGGCGCCTGACCTACAGGTCGATGACGACCTTGCCCCGCACGTGCCGGCCGGCCTGGAGCTCGGCCGCGCGGCGGATCTGCTCGATCGGGAAGCTCGCCGCGATCGGCACCCGCAGCCGGCCCGCCGCGACCAGGCGCGCGATCTCTTCCAAGGCACCGGGAGCGGCGTTCGCTCCGTTGGCTCCCGCCACGCCGTCGACCTGCCGGGCGATGGTGCAGATGCGACGGTCCGGGACGCCGAGTTCCCGCGCGGCGTGCACGGTCTCCACCCCGTACAGATCGAGGGCCGCGGTGACGCCGCCGGGCGCGAGGGCCCGGACCCGCTCGGCCAGGCCATCGCCGTAGGTGACCGGCTCGGCGCCCAGCTCGCGCAGGTAGCCGGCCGAGGCCGCCGATCCGGTCCCGATGACGCGCGCTCCGGCGATCCGGGCCAGCTGGACGGCGAACACCCCGACTCCGCCCGCCGCCCCGCCGATCAGCACCGTGTCGCCGGAGCCGAGGCCGGCCGCGGCGAGGGCGGCGGATGCCGTGCGGCCCGCGATCGTGAGGGTGGCGGCGGTGCGGTCGTCGACACCGCCGGGCGTGTGGTGGACCTCGTTCGCCGCGGTCTCCCCGGTCGCCTCGACCACCACGAAGCCGGCGACCGCGCGCGACAGCGCACCGCCGAACACGCGGTCGCCGGGCGTGAAGCCGGTCACCCCGGCACCGGCCTGGTCCACCACGCCCGCGTAGTCGGTCCCGAACCCGGCCGGGAGGCTCAAGCCGAACCGGGCCGCGGTGTCCGCGTCGGCGGTCATGATCCAGTCCATCGGGTTCAGGCCGGCCGCGGTGACCCGCACCCGGACCTGGCCCGGGCCGGCCTGGGGAGCGGGCATCTCCCGGATGTCCAGGACTTCCGGGCCGCCGAACGACTCGAGCCGGACCGCCCGGCTCCGGTCCGTCGGCAGTGGGATGCGCTGTTCCTGCATGGACATGTGTCTCCTCGACCACCTCGAAACGGACTATGCTCCGTTTACCCGATCGACCATAACATAACCGGAGCGTGTTCCGTTTGACTGAGGCAGAGAGGCGCGCGCCGCGAGCGGACGCGGCCCGCAACCGCGACCAGCTGCTCGCGGTGGCGACCCGCGTGTTCGTCTCGGCCGGCGACGAGCCGTCGATGCGGGCGATCGCCCGGGAGGCCGGGGTCGGCATCGCCACGCTCTACCGGCACTTCCCGACCCGCGAGTCGCTGGTCGACGCGATTTACCGGGACCAGGTCGGGCGGCTGACGACCGGAGCCCGCGAGCTGCTCGGCCGGCTGGCCCCGGCGGCGGCGATGCGGCGCTGGATGGACCTGTTCGGGGACTGGATCGCGACCAAGAACGGCATGCTCGACACGCTGCTCGCGATGATCGAGTCGGGCGAGATCGCCCACGCGCAGACCCGGACCGAGCTGCTGGCGGCCATCACCACGATCCTCGACGCCGGCCGGGCGGCGGGCGACCTCCGCGCCGACGTCACCGCCGAAGACATCGCCGCCGCCCTCATCGGCATCTTCACCGTCGCCCCCCGGCCCGCGCACGAAGCCAAGGCCGGCCGCCTGCTGAACCTCCTGATGGACGGCCTCCGGCCCGCGCCGGCCGCCTGAGCCACCGCCCCGTGGCGAGATCCAGGTGTTCCTTGTCCCGATGGCCAGTGGTGGACGGCACCGGAGGTGAAGAGCATGGCGAGTGATCACCCCCCGGCGAAAGGATCACCGATGCCCCACCCGCCAGTCCCGTTCGTGCGCTTCGACGGCGGCGTCACCGTCGAACGGGCGGACGCGTGAAGGCCTTCCTGCTGTCCGTGCACGTCCTGGCCGCGATCCTCGCCATCGGGCCGGTCGCGGTCGCCGCGAGCATGTTCACGCCCGCGGCTCGCGCGGCCCACCTGACGCCGGACGATCCCCGCACGAACGCCGTTCCCGGCGTGCTGCACCGGATCACCCGCGTCTACGCGGTCATCGGCATCTTCGTGCCGGTCTTCGGCATCGCCACCGGCGCCGCCCTCGGCGTGCTCGGCGACGCCTGGCTGATCGTCTCGATGGTGCTGACCGCCGGCGCCGCCGCACTCCTGGTCGGCCTGATTCTGCCGGGGCAGCAACGAGTTCTCGACACGGGCAACCCGGATCGGCGCCTGGCGATGTCCACCGGTTTCTTCAACCTGCTGTGGGCGGTGGTGGTCGTCCTCATGATCGTCCGCCCCGGCTCGACGACCGGAGCCGGCCGGTGACCCCGCGACGCGCTCTGCACCTCCTCGGCGCCGTCGAACTCACCACGCTGGCGTTCCTGCTGCTCAACCTGGTCACCGTCCACCACCGCACGATCTCCGGCATCCTCGGCCCGGTGCACGGCCTGGCCTACACCGCCACGATCATCACGGCGGTGCTCCTGGCGCACGGCCGGCAGCGGGTCTGGCTATCCGCTCTCGTCCCGGGGTTCGGCGGACTGCTGGCGGCGCGCGCCGTCAATTCCGGCCGGCTCCACGCAAGCCTCGATGATTGAATTCACCCTTTCCGGGGTAACGCCGAAGAACGGACGTCTTCAGCAGCGAGGACGGAGAGCCCGGAAGAGTTGATTCGTCATGCCCGAGCAGAGCACCGGCCCGGCCTCGGCGCCGCCGTCGTGGTCGATGGACCTGCGCGGCACCACCGCGCCGGCACTGGTCGAGGTCCGCCGCTGGGCATCCCGGACCCTCGCCCGGGTCGATGACGCCCATCTGGGGGACGTGCTCCTCGTGGCCACCGAGCTGGTGACCAACGCCTACGACCACGGCCAAGGCCCATTGCAGGTCCGCATGAGCTACACCCCGAACCCGTGCCGGGTGCGGATCGAGGTCGACGACAACTGCCCGGCCCACCCCGAGGTCGCCACCCCGTCGCTCGAGCGCCCCGGTGGCCGCGGCATGCACATCGTGGACAAGCTCGCCCACGGCTGGGGCGTGTTCGAGCACCCGGACGGCACCAAGACGGTGTGGGCGGAAGTGTCCTGCGACGGCGTCGACGCAATACCGTGCGCGGCGGCGACCTGTTCCTGAGGCGGCTCCGCACCCTCGATCACCGAGCAGCACTCGTCGGCGGATGAGTCCCCCGGGCAGGGGCACCGATCGACCGGGTCAGGCGCCGAGGCGGCTGTAGAGCCGGCTGGCCAAGGACCCGGCCAGCCGGTTCAACGCGGCGTGCGGATCGAGCTGTGCGAACTGCCCGAGCAGCTCCGCCGCCGCATAGGCCTCGGCCTGCGACAACACCGCCACGCACCGCTCCCGCCGGCCCTGCTCCAGCAACCGCGTCAACGCCTCGGCGTACTCCCCGAGGTCGGCGACCTCGGTCAGGCCGTAACGCTGCTCGAGCGGCTCCCGGACGGCCTCGTCACTCACGGTCGTACCCCTCTTCCTCACCGTCAGTTCTCCACGCGTCAGAAAATCTATGCCAGCCGGAGTAGACATTGGGCGCCGGGTGTGTGTAGTGTTCTTCTCGTAGCGAGAGAGACAACGTCAAGCAGGCGCGGGAGAGGACGTAACTACCCGCGAGGTGAGACAAGACGGTCAGGCAGTGCGGAGCCGATCACGGAACAAGGTTTCGGCTGGTGACCGGAAGCAGTGAGTAACGCAGTAGTTGCAGGACACGGGCGGAGCGCGTGCGCCCGTGAAGATCAGCGGTATCCGTAGTTGTTCGTGCAAGTTGTTTGTGCAAGTGCAGTGGCAGGACCGGTCAGGTGGCCGGAGCCGATCAGTGAACGGGGCTCCGGGCAGTGACCAGCGGCGTCAGCGTGCTGGGACCGATCAGTGGAAGGGTTCCAGCAGTGACGTCCGCAGCGGCAAGTGCAGTAGCAGTACCTGAAGTGGCAGTACCTGAAGTAGCGGTAACAGCAGTACCCAGTAAGTGGAAAACACCGGAGAGAAGGGAACGGGAGCATCATTGGATCGCCCGCAGCGGCTCGGTAGCGCCGCGCGGGTGCCGTAGGCCCATCGAGTTCGGAGGTGGTGCTCGGTCACGCATGAGCGATCCCCGCGAGTTCCGGTTTTCGGCCGGACGCGGGTGCAGGAAGCCGGCGGTCGCGCCGGTGGACAATGGTGAAACCCAACCCTTTGAGGACCCCAGGTGCCGTGCACGGCACCTGGGGTCCTTTGTGATGTGGAGGTGGAATGATTCCTGACCAAGCAGGACCGGCCACGCCCGGCGCGGCCGACAAGTTCGACGACGAGAAGTACCCCGCCTACACGATGGGCCGGGCCGCCGACATGCTCGGCACCACGCAAGGGTTCCTGCGCAGCCTCGACGAAGCCGGGCTGATCACGCCGCAGCGCTCCGCCGGCGGGCATCGCCGCTACTCACGCCAGCAGCTGCGGCTGGCCGCCCGCGTGCGGGAACTGGTCGACCAGGGCACCGCCATCGACGCCGCCTGCCGCATCGTCAGCCTCGAGGACCAGCTCCACGAAGCCCAGCGCCTCAACATCCAACTCCGCCCCCACGACTGAGCTTTCCCGCCGGCCCGGCCGCGAAACGGCAGTGACGTTTCGCGCCCCGGCCGCCCGCTCCGCTTGCCCCCAGCCGCTTCATCACCGCCGGTGACCGACTCACCCGGCGCGCCGCGGGGGGGCACCGGCCCGGTTCGTTCGGCCGGGACACCCGACGGCCGAGTGCTTTCAGCAGCCGGCGGGTACCGGCTCCGCGATCGCCTCGCGCATTCGCAGCACCGCAACGGAATGCCCGCCGCGTTCGCGGTGACTTCGCCGCCACCATCGGGCGTCGCCGACCGATTGCGACATTCGTTGCTATGCAATGGTTCCGCCACTCTCTAGGGTGGATCGACGCGTGTCGATGAAGTCGCGCGCTGTGTCCGTTTCGTCTTCTGGGGGTAGATCCTGATGGACGACTTCACCGGCCTGTCACGAAGAGGTTTCGTGCAAGGTGCCGTGATCAGCGGCGCTTCTCTGTTCGTCGACCCGGCCGTCGCCGCCGGGGATTCCGGGGTGCCGGGTGCCCGCGACGGCGGTCCGCTCGGCGGCGGCCGAGAGCTCAGCTTCACCACCGACTCGGCGGCACTGCACCCGGACACCGTCGTCTCGACGGCCTGCCAGTTCTGCAACTCGAACTGCCGGCTCAAGGTCGGCCTGCGAGCCGGGCGGGTCATCAGCGTCTCCGGTGACCCCGACGACCCGGTGCAGGCCGGCAACTTCTGCGTCAAGGCGTCGATGATGCCGGAGCTGGCCTACAGCCCGCTGCGGCTGGCCACTCCCCTGCGCCGCGTCTCCGGCGCCAAAGGCTCGAAGGACTCGAAGTTCGAGCCCGTCTCTTGGGACGACGCCCTCGACCTGATCGCCGACCGGCTCCTGAAGCTGCGCGACAGCGGGCAGGTGAAGTCGATCGCCAACCGGACCACCGGCCGCCTGCCGCGCGGTACCGGTTCCCTGGTCGCGCGACTCTTCGCGCTGCTCGGCAGCCCGAACAACACCGATGTCGGGCCGGTCTGCAACGACGCCGGCGGCAACGCCCTCGCCACGACCTTCGGGCTCGGGAACTTCACCAACGGCTACGGCGTCGACGCCGCCACCGGCCGGGAAGACCTCGGCGCCGCGAAGTTCCTGCTGTTCCTCGGCACCAACCAGGCCGAGACCCACCCGGTCACCTTCGACTACCTGCTCAGAAGCAGAGCGAGAACCAAAGCGAAGCTCGTCGTCGTGGACCCGCGCCGGACACCGACCGGCGCGGCCGCCGACACCTGGGTCGCGCCGAAGCCGCACACCGACTTCGCGCTCGTGCTCGGCATGCTCCAGCACATCATCGCCCGGAACCTCCACGACCAGGCGTTCGTGCGCCGCTGGGTGCTCGGGTTCGCCGAACTGCGCGACCACCTCCAGGGCTACACCCCGGACTGGGCGGCCGGCGTGACCGGGGTGCCGGCCGCGACCATCCGGCAGCTCGCCGAGGACTACGCCACGGCCAAGCCCGCCGCGATCTTCTGCAACGCCGGGATCTCCCACCAGCTCGGCGCCTTCGACACCTACCGCGTCCTGACCTTCCTCGCCGCGGTTACCGGCAACATCGGCGTGCCCGGCGGCGGCTGCAACTTCATGCACAACACCTGGCCCGGCGACCTGCGGCTGCCCGAGCTCACGGTCCGCACGCCGCCGCTGGAGCAGGCGCTGCCGGTCGGTCCGGACTACTTCGCCGAGGCCATCCTCACCGGGCGCCCGTACCCGCTCAAGGCCGTCATCACCGAAGGCAACCCGCTCATCTCGAGCGCGAACACCGGCAAGGTCCGCGAGGCGTTCAAGAAGCTGGACTTCTACGTCTACACCGGCCTGTTCATGGAGGAAGCCGCCTACTACGCCGACGTCATCCTGCCGGTGTGCAGCGGGCTGGAGCTGGACGGCGTCTACATGCGACGCGACGACCGCGCGATCCGCTGGCAGCACGCCGCGGTGCCCCGGGTCGGGCAGTCGAAGCCGGACTGGGAGATCTGGATCGACCTCGCCCACGCCTTCGGCCGCCGCGACCGCACGAAGCCGGCGAGCTACTGGACCGACGCGTTCCCGAGGAGCTGGAAGGACTACGCCACGCTGTGGGCGGAGTTCGTCCGGCACACCCCGGCGATGGGCGGGATGACGCAGCAGCGGATGGACGCCCGCGCCGAACCGCTGCGGTGGCCCTGCCCGACGCCGGCGCACCCCGGCGTCAGCACCCTCTACCTCGACCACCCGTCCTGGTACGAGGCCGCGGCCGCGCTCGGTGCGCCGGGCAAGCGGTTCCTCACCCCGAGCGGGAACATCGAGATCTTCACCCCGGAGCTGGACCGCAAGCTCGCCCAGGCCGGCCACCGGGCCTTGCCGGTCTTCTACACCCACCCCGAGGTCACCGGCGCGAACCCGACGCTGAGCTACGAGCCCGGGTTCGTGTCCAACCCGATCAACCCGCAGGCGGTGACGCACAAGGTGAAGCTCGGCGTGCCGGGCTCGGACGCGGTGCACCGGGACTTCCCGCTGATGGGCATGACCGGCCGCCCGAGCGTCGTGCACTTCGCCTCGGTGACGCACTGGACGCCGACCGGCGAGCAGCTGAACGGGATCCGCCTGGTGCAGGTGCACCCGGACACCGCGCGCCGGTTCGGGATCCGCGACCGCGACACCGTCGTGGTGGAGAGCCCGCGCGGGAAGGTGACCGGGACGGCGCTGTTCTGGACGGCGATCCGGCCGGACACGATCTTCGTGCCCAACACCTTCGGTCCGGCGCAGCAGGTCGGCGACCAGTTCGGCGACCCGCGCTACGAGGCGGCGAACACGCTGGTCGACGACGCGTTGTACGACAACCTGTCCGGGCAGCAGGCGTACAAGTGCTTCGCCTGCCGGATCAGCAAGGGCTGACCGGTCAGAGCTGGGAGGCGCGGCGCCGTTCGAGCAGGACGGTGTCGCGCCACCGGCCGTCGAGCTCGCCGATGCGCTCGCGGATGCCGACGGTGCGGAACCCGGCGCCGTGGTGCAGGGCGACGCTGTTGCGGTTCTCGGGGAAGATCGACGTCTGCAGCGTCCACAGCTCGCCGTCGTCGGCGGCGGTGACGAGCTGGTGCATGAGGGCCTTGCCGACGCCGCGGCCGCGGAACTTCTCCCCCACGTACACCGACGTCTCGGCGACCCCGGCGTAACAGTCGCGAGTGGACACCGTGGCCGCGGCGGCCCAGCCGGCGATCTCGCCGTCGGCCTCGGCGATCCAGCGGTGCCCGCGCAGCCACTTCGCTTCGAGGTCGGCGCGCGGCGGGACCTCGGTCTCGAAGGTCGCGTCGCCGGTGGCGATGCCCTCGGCGTAGATGCGGCGCACGGCGGGCCAGTCCTTGGCGCGCAGCGGGCGGACGGTGACGTCCGGGGCGAGGTCCTGGTGCTCGGCCGGCCTGGGGGCCAGCAGCCCCATGACCACGTCGGCCGCGTGCGGGAGGCTCACCGCGCAGGACGCGTTGACCGACACGAGGGTGGCGGTGCCGACCTTGCGCAGCCGCACGAAACCGACGTCGGCGAGCTTGCGGACGTGGTGGGAGCAGTTGGACTGGCTGATCGACATCTGCTCGGTGATCTCGCCGATGGTGACGGCCTGGCCCGCGGCCGCGACGGCGTGCAGGATCCGCACCCGCGTGGTGTCGGCGAGGCAGGCGAACCATTCGGCGTAGGTCGCGGCGTCGTCGACGGGCAGCAGCGCGGCGGCGGGCGCGGTGGCGGTCATGTCCCGATTGTGCCTCACCCGGGGAAGGGATCGACGGTCATCGATGGTTCAGCTGGTCAGCGGGGTGCTGTGCAGCTCGACGAGCCGCTCGGCGCTCGCCAGGTCGGCGATCACCCGGTCGCGGTCGGCGCCGACGGCGATGACGTGACCGTAGCGGGCGAGGTAGGCCCGGGGCGGCAGGGCGAGCTTGGTGCCGGGCCCGGCGGTGCCGAGCGCCTCGTGGACGGTCGGGCCGAACCGGTCCGGGTGCAGCGTGGTGGCGGTGAGCTCGCAGTCGCGCTCGGGGTAGAGGAAACGGATCGCCGCGGTCCGGCGCAGCGGGCGGCGCGGCGACGGCGGGAGGCCGGCGGCGACCCGGCCGGCCGCGACGACCGGGTCGGCACCGCCGGCGAGGATGCCGAGCCGCGGGATGAAGTCGCCGCCGAGCCGGGCGTTGATCTCGACCAGGCGCGGGCCGCGCGGGGTCAGCTTGAACTCGGTGTGGGTCGCGCCGTGGGTGAAGCCGATGCCCTTGTGGACCCGGTCGAGCTGGTCGAGCAGGCCGTCGTCGTCGAACAGCGGGTCGTCCGCGTCGACGGTGTGGCCGGTCTCCTCGAAGAACGGCTCGAACCCGGTCTGCTTGCGGGCGATGACCAGCGGGTGGCAGACGCCGTTCTCGACGACGGCGTCGACGCTGATCTCCGGCCCGGTGAGCAGCTCCTCGACCAGCACGTCGGCGTCGTAGCGAGGTACGCCGGGCCAGGCCGCACCGGCGGCCGCGGTGAAGGCGCCGGCGACCTGCTCGGCGGTGCCGGCGCGCGAGACGCCGAGGCTGCCGGCCAGGCCGCGGGCCTTGACCACCACCGGGTAGCCGATGGCGTCGGCCGCGGCGACGGCGTCCTCGGCGGAGGCGACCGGACGGGACGCGGGCTGGGGCACCCCCGCTTCGGCGAGCGCGGCGCGGGTGGCGGCCTTGTCCCGGCAGGCCTGGACCGCCTCCGGCGGGCTTCCGGGCAGCCCGGCTTCCCGCGCGAAGGCGGCGACGGCGGTGACCAGGGATTCGTCGTAGGTGAGCACGCCGTCCGGCCGGAACCCGAGCGCACCCGCCGCCTGGGCGAGCGCGGCGGGATCGCGGGTGTCGGTGACGGTCACGCCGTCGACGTGCGCGGTCTGCCAGGTCGGGTCGACCGAGTCCAGCAGCCACAGCCGGAAGTGCGGGCGCAGCGCGGCCAGGAGGTACTCGCGGTAGCGGCGGTCCCCGCTGCCGACCAGCAGCAGCGCCGGGTGCTCGGTCACGACGTCCTTTCCAGCGGGACCGGGCCGTCCCGGCCGTCGCGGGTGGCCAGCAGGCCGAGCACGACGTTGGCGGCGGTGGGCAGCCCGACCTCGCAGTTGTGGTTGATGGCGTAGAGGATGCTGGTCCCGGACCGGCGGCGGGTGACGAACCGGACCTGGGACAGGATCTTGAGGTGGTGCGAGACCGTGGGCTGGGCGATGCCGAGGTGGTCCACGATCGCGCCGACCGGAACCGGGCCGGCCTGCTGGGCCAGGAAGTGCACGATCATGACCCGGTTCGCGTCCGACAGCGCGTGGAACCAGCGGGCGTAGGACTCGGCGGTTTCCCGCTCCAGCTTGGGCTCGCTCACCCCACCAGGCTAACGGGCCCAGATGAACACCAGTGCCGCGACGACACCGGCGACGGGCGGGGTGACCAGCCAGGCGATCAGGAAGTTCCGCACCGTCCCCCCGGAGATCCGGCTCAGGTTCGGGCCCGCGGAGCCGGCGATCGCGCCGGTGGACACGTGCGTGGTCGACATCGGCAGGCCCGCCCCGGCACCGACCCCGACGAGCGCGGCGGTGGTGAGGTTGGCGAGGAAACCTTCGCGGTGGTTCATCTTGACCACGCCCTCGCCGAGCTTCTCCGCCACGCGCATCCCGCCCAGCAGCGAACCGGCGGCCATCGCGACGGTCACCAGGATCATGATGTGCCAGGGCCGCATCCCGGCCGGGACGAGCGCGAAGGCGCCGATGGCGACGATCTTCGGGGTGTCGTTGAGGCCGCGGGCGAACCCGGTGGCGCCACTGGTGAACCAGTGCGCGGCGGTCATGAACTTCGCCGAGGTCTTCTCCGGCGCCGGGGCGGTCTTGACGGCCACCCGGCCGCCGTCCGGAGCGGCGGTGGCCGGTGGCGTGGTCGCCGCCCGGCGCTTGCTCGCGGCACCGGTGGCCACGGCGAGGATCAGCGTGATGCCGTAGGCGACGACGATGCTGACCAGCAGCGGCGTGACGAGCTTGCTGCCGACGGCGCTCCAGGACACCCCGCCGGTGCTCATCAGCAGCCCGGCGCCGACCATGCCGCCGATCAGGGCGTGCGTGGTGGACACGGGCAGCCGCAGGAGGGTGGCCAGGCCGACCCAGAACGCGGCGCCGGCCAGCACGGCGACGGCGAACGCGTCGGTGGTGGCGCCGGTGATGATGCCCTTGGAGAACAGGGCGGTCATCTTCGACGCGAGGCCGAGCGAGCAGACACAGCCGATCAGCGTGGTGATCGTGCCCCAGAGGATCGCCGATCTGTACTTGGTGACCCCGGCGCCGGCCAGGGTGGCCACGCCCTTGGGGACGTCATTGCTGCCGTTGACCGCCGCCAGCGCGGCCACCAGGACGAACACGACTATCGCGGTGAATGACATTTCCGGTACTCCCCACAGTGATCGAAAACGCGATGTTCAGCAACAGCCGCCCGGTTTGCGGGCGCGGATGATCGCCGAATGCATGCCGTCGGCGGCGTCCTGGGTGAACACGACCTCGGCATCGGTCAGCCCGGCTTCGGCCAGCAGCGAGAGGTACTCGGCCTGGGACAGCGCGCCGGCGATGCACTGGCTGACGCCGCCGCGCTCGGCGCGGTCGGCCGCGGTGAGGTGGTCCTCGGCGACGACGTCGGTGATCCCGAGCCGCCCACCGGGGGCGAGCACGCGGGCCATCTCGGCGAAGACCGCGGGCTTGTCCACCGACAGGTTGATCACGCAGTTGGAGATGATGACGTCGACGGTGCCGGCGGGCAGCGGGATCTGCTCGATGGTGCCCTTGAGCAGGATGACGTTGCCGATCTCGGCGTCCTCGATGTTCTGCCGGGCGACGGCGAGCATCTCCTCGAGGAAGTCCAGGCCGAAAACCTGCCCGTCCGGGCCGACGCGGCGCGCGGAGAGGATGAGGTCCAGGCCGGCGCCGGAGCCGAGGTCCAGGACGGTCTCGCCGTCGCGCAGCTCGGCGACGGCGGTCGGGTTGCCGCAGCCGAGACTGGCCAGCAGGGCGGCGTCGGACGCTTCGTCGGGGCCGATGTCGCCGTAGGCGCCCGGGCCGAACCGGGTGGGATCCGGCGCGCAGCAGCTCTTCGCTTCCGCGGCCTCGGCGGCCTTCCCGCGGTAGTAGTCCTGGATCTCGGTGGTCGTGTCGGTCATGGTCGTCTTTCGGGGTCAGGCGCCGGTGGCGGCGAGCCGGTGGACCGGGCGGGGGTAGCCGGGCTTGAACGAAACCGGCGCGGTGCTGCTGGACCGGGCGCCCAGAGCGGCGTTCGCGGTCGAGACGGCGTCGCGCACCGCGGTGTCGAGCTCGCCGGGTTCGCAGGCGACCCGGGCGTTGACGATCACCCGGGCCGACGTCGCCGGCTTCCCGGCGGCGCGGTCGATCGTCGGCTCGGTGCCGGCGGCGGTGAGGCTGAGCTTGGCGAAGTCGCCGTCGGCGGCCTCGACGGTGAGCTTGGCGTGGCCGACGACGGCGCCGGCGCACTGCGCCCAGCTGCCGAGCGCGGCGAGCACCTGGCGGCCCCAGGCGGTGAGGTCGACGGGCTCATCGGCGGACAGCTGGACGTCCTGGTTCATCCACGCCAGCTGGGCTTCGGCGGCGGCGTAACGGTCGTAATCGACCTGCAGGTCCACCGCCCGGTTGCCGGACGGGCCGTCCCAGGCCGTCAGCAGTTCGGCTACGCGGTCGCCCGACTTGGCGCTGTAGCCGATGACAGCGGCGTTCGGGTAGTCCGCGGTCAGCCGCGTCATGAGCTCGGCGGCTCGCTCCGGCGAGATCGTGTCGAGCTTGTTGACGGCGATGACGTCGGCCTCGGTCAGCTGCTGGCGGAACAGGTAGGACAGGTCCGATTCGGGCTCGCCCCGCTGCGCGGCGCGGTCGAAAGCCAGGTACCGCAACGGGTCGATGACCGTCGTGAGTGGACTGACGACCATGCTCTCGCCGTAGTGGGAGCGCAGCGGCCGGACCACGGTGGCCTGCAGGTCGGTGCACGAGCCGACGGCCTCGGCGATCACCGTGTCGACCGGGACGTCACCCGCGCCGTCGACGAGGGCGCGGATGGTGCCGACGAGGTCTTCGAACCGGCAGCAGAAGCACCCGCCGGTGACTTCGGCGACCGAGTCGAGCTTGCTGCGCACGAGCGCGGTGTCGACGAGCTCGGCGCCCTGGTCGTTGGTGATCACCGCGACGCGGTGGCCCCGCGCCTGCAGTGCCTGTGCGGTGGCGATCATCGTGGTGGTCTTGCCGGCCCCGAGGAACCCGGTCAGCGGCACGAAGGTGATCACGAGCATGTCCTCCCAGTGGGTCGGGCGCGGGTCAGCCGTCGGAGCAGCAGGCGCCGGAGCCGCCGGAGACGACCGGCAGCGGGGTGCGGATGGCGGCGGGGGCGTCCCCGAACGCGACGCGGCGGCTGGCACCGAAGGCGTCCATCCAGTTCGCCACCTGCGGACGCAGCTCCGGATCGGACACCACCATCGCGGTGGTCACCGGCCGCGGGGTGCAGCCGCGCAACGCCTTCGCCTGGTGCGCGCCCGCGCCGAACTCGACGGTGCGCAGGCCTTCGGCGTAGGCGTCGCGGACCGGGGCGTCGAGGACGAGGGCGAAGTAGATGCCGCTGCGCTCGCCGATGGCGGCGTAGTCGAAGCCCGCCCACTTCGGGAACAGCCGGTGGTGCTTGCGGATCACGACGCAGGTCGCGACCAGCGCGCCGTCCTTCGTGCCGAGGTAGGCCCGCACGTCCGCGCGGGCGTCCAGCAGCGCGGTCAGCACGTCGACGATGTGCGCGGGCTCCTCGCCGGCGCCGTTCTTCTCCCGGTTGAGACACGTCAGCTCGGCGATGCGGGTGACGTGGGGGCGGATGGCCTCGCCGTCGGCGCGCTCGACCACGACCCCGGCCGCTTCGGCCCGGCGGACGTCGCTCTTGATCCGCTGGCGCTTCTTCAGCGGCAGGGCGGCCAGGTGCCCGTCCCAGGAGTCGGCGTCCAGGCGCAGGAAGTCCTCGTAGCCCCAGAACGTGCTGTGGCCACCGGCCTGCTCCAGTGCGGACACGAGCGCGTCGTTGCCGCTGCGCCCGGAGATCCACGGGGCGACGACGCACTTGACGCCCTGCTCGAACGCCGCCGGCACCAGCTCGGACACCAGCTGCGCCAGCAGGCCCGGCGTCCAGAAGTTGTAGGCCACTTCGGTCCGGTACCCCAGCGGGGAGCCGAGCAGCAGCGCGGGGAAGAACGGCTCGGTGCCCAGGGCGTCGACTTCGCCGCTGATGCCGGCGTCGGTCTGCGCGCCGCAGCAGACCTCCTCCCCGGTGGGGGCTTGCCAGCCCAGGTAGGTGCGCGGCTCGTGGTCGACGACCGGCGGCGTGGTCAGCACGTACCCCGGCAGCAGCGCCAGCTCACCGCGCGCCCGGGTCGCGACCGTGTGCCACGGCTGCAGGTCGGTCAGCGCCTTTTCGCTCGCGCCCAGCCACGTCGGGCCCAGGTAGGGGAAGACGTCGGTGAGGTCGGCCAGCTCCCCCGCCCAGTCCATGTCCGGCAATCCCTGGCCCGTGCGCACCACGACCCGCGGCGATCCGCCCATCGTTTCCGTCCCTCCCGATCGGTCTTCAGCACTTCACGCAGCAGCGGACCTTGCCGACGTCTTCGGCGTCCGCGCGGCGCTCGGTCCACAGCTGTTCGACGCGGCGGTCCGGGTGGGTCCACTCGACCCACAGCCCGCGGTCGACGGTGGCGATGTCCTCCATCCACGGCGAGGACAGCAGTGGGGAGCCCTTGAACAGCAGCAGCCGGGTCTGCAGCGCGGTGGGATCGGTGACCTTCGCCAGGCCGGTGTCGACGAGGAAGTCCTCGAAGGTCAGCAGCTCGTCGTACTCCACCCACGGGGTGAACGGGATGAACGTCGGGTAGAGCACGAACCCGATGCGTCCGGCCTCGGCGATCGCGGCGCGCATGTGGTCGACGTCGATGTGCTTGTCGAAGATCCGCAGGATCCGGTTCGACGGGAACTCCAGCGCCGAGGTCACCTTCACCAGCCCCAGCGACACCAGCTCGGCCAGTTCCTTCTGGTAGCTGAGGATGTGGTCGACGCGGGTGGTGAACTCGAAGGTGATCGGGCCGATCTCGTCGACGAGCTTGCGCACGACGCCGGCGCCGATGGTGCGGGAGTTGAAGAATTCGGCGTCGATGAAGCAGAAGTGCCGGACACCTTCCTCGGCCAGCTGCAGGCAGTCGGCCAGGACGGTGTCGGCGTGGTAGGCGGCGACCCCGCCGTCGTAAGCGCCGTACACCGAGCAATAGGTGCACTTGTGGTGGCAGCCGCGGGTGACTTCGACGTTGCCCATCAGCCCGAACGGTGAATGGTGCGCCGGATAATGCACCAAGGACGGGAACAGATCACGAGCCGGCGCCGGAACGGTGATGCGCCGGTGCGGCGGTTTCGGCCGCATCCCGCGCGCGGTCATCGCCGCCGGCACCGTGGCGACCTCGCGTTCGCCGCGCGCGACCTCGGCGAGTTCGGCCGCGACGAGCTCCGGTTCTTCCATCACGATCGCGTCGGCCGTTTCGAGGAACCGGCGGTGGTTCATCTGGGCGTACTGCCCGAACGCGACCAGCTTGGCCCCGCCGAACGATTCCCGCAGCCGGGCGCCGAGGTCGAGACCACGCTCGACACCTTCGAATTGCTGCACCGACAGCAGAACCAGGTCGAACTCGCCGTCCGGGACGGCGTCCGGGTTCCGGTGGGCGTCCCAGCCCACGACGTCGGCGCCCTGCGCCCGCATCGCCGCGCCGGCGCACGCGGAGGTCAGCGGCTGAAGTTCGGCTTCGAAG
Organism: Amycolatopsis sp. NPDC051716; assembly: GCF_040681595.1. Classification (NCBI taxonomy): domain Bacteria; kingdom Bacillati; phylum Actinomycetota; class Actinomycetes; order Pseudonocardiales; family Pseudonocardiaceae; genus Amycolatopsis; species Amycolatopsis sp. NPDC051716. Next base: position 277,117 of record NZ_JBFAZA010000007.1, read on the forward strand.
GCGGATGCGACGAGCACGCGCGCAGCAGACATGCTTCCCCAGCTCCAAATCGGACAAAAAGGATGCCGGCTCCCCCAGTGGAACCGGTGCGGTGAGCGCGCGGGACCGAGCCCCATTCCCGTGCGAGGCATCACGATGACACGCTTCAGCGATACATGTCAATGGATCGATAAACGCAGGTAGATCACGGTTTTTGTGCTAGAAATTCATCCTTTCGGACGTTGTGATCACGCAATCCGCAATCTCCGCGGGGGCCGGCACGACGATCGGCGGGTATGGACCGGGCCCCTTTAATCGACTAGCATCGATGAAAGCTGGGGGAGCTACCGCCTCCCTTCGGCACCGCGAACCCGGTCCCCGATGTCAAGGATGGTGGCATGGACAAGATCCTCGAGGTCCTGCGCTTGGCCTGGGAGAATTTGGTCGACCTGAGCATCTTCTTCTTCATCGCCCTGGCCATCGCCGCGATGGTCGACCTGCTCTACCTCGACATCGTCGCGCGCCGCTCGTTCCGCAAGCACGGCCTGCTCGGCGTCCTGTTCACCACGTGCCTCGGCGCGTTCAGCCCGTTCTGCTCCTTCACCGTCATCCCGTTGATCCGCAAGCTGTTGCGCGGCGGCGTGCCGTTGTCCGCGGTGATGTCGTTCTGGATCGCTTCGCCCGCCATGGACCCACCGATCTTCGCCTTGACGGCCAAGGAGATCGGCCTCCCGCTGGCGACCGCCCGGCTGCTCGGTGCGCTGGTGCTGGCCATGGGAGCCGGGATCATCATCCTGCTCGTCGAGAAGCGCGGTGGCTTCAAGGACGTGCTCCGGCCGGAGAAGAAGCCGGCCGTCGACGAACGCGAGCGCGCCGCCGCCCCGGCCGAAGCCGCGGTGGCCACCAGCGGCGGCAGCGGTACGACGGTCCTCGCCGAGGCACCCGCGACGACCGGCGGCCCGGCACCCGAAGACGACGATGACGACGGCGCCCCGTGGTGGCCCCAGGCGAAGGCGAGCCTGCGGTCCAAGCGGAACTGGCGCGTCACCGGCCGGAACTTCCTGCGCGACACGGTGTCCCTGGGCAAGTGGCTCGTCTTCGCGTGCGTGTTCGAAGGCGTCATCCGCGTCTACGTGCCCAACGGCATCATCACCAGCATCCTCGGCGGCGACAAGGGCTGGCTGGCCATCCCGCTCGCCGCGGTGATCAGCATCCCGCTCTACCTCAACGGCGTCGGCGCGATCCCGATCGTCGGCGGCCTGCTGGCGAAGGGCATGGCGCAGGGAGCGGCGGTGACGTTCCTGCTCGCCGGGTCCGTGACGACCATCCCGGCGATGGTTGCGGTCCGCAGCGTCGTCAACAACAAGGTGTTCGCGCTGTACATCGCGTTCGGCATGCTCGGCAGCATCCTGCTCGGGTTCCTCGCGCAGCTGCTCCTGTGAACTTGTGCCGGGCGGCCGCCCCTCCCCCAGCCGGCCGCCCGGCACATCCTCCACGATTCCCAGTCCCCCTGACGTCCGGGAAGAGCGCCCCAATGTGGCCTTCGGTGCGTTCAACGCACCGAAGGCCGCCTTGGGTGCGTTCAACGCAACCAAGGCCACATTGGGGCGCTCGGGGACCGGGCCGCTGTCACTGAACTTCGGACGCGCGACACTAGGTGCTCGAAGTTGCCGATCCCGGCCCGATCCCGGCCCGAACCCGCCTGGCCGTGGCCGGGTCCGCCGGGCGGCCCGGTCCGGACGGCGCCACGACCGTCGCGGGATCCACCGTCCAGGGGCCCGGTGCCGGAGCCGTCGTCGCTTCGGGAATCCCCCTGAATGGACCCGGGGAGTGGCGCCGGTTCGTTTCAGGGGCGACACTGTTGACGCGGTGCCAACAGACGAAGGAGTCGCCATGGCCGAAGAACTCGCGGGCAAGGTCGTCGTCATCACCGGCGGCGGGCAGGGGATCGGCGCGGCGACCGCGTCGGCGCTCTCCCGGCTGGGCGCGCAGGTGGTGATCGGCGACCTCGACCAGGTCCGGGCCGAGAAGACGGCCGGCGAGCTGGGGGCCGAGGCGCTCCCGCTGGACGTCACCGACATCCGCGGGTTCACCGGGTTCCTCGACGAGGTCGAACGCCGGCACGGGCGGATCGACGTGCTGATCAACAACGCCGGCATCATGCCGCTCGGCGACCTCGACACCGAAAGCGACGCGACGACCCGGCGGCAGCTGGAGATCAACCTGCACGCCGTCATCCACGGCACGCGCGAGGCGGTGCGGCGGATGCGGCCGCGGCGCAGCGGGCACATCGTCAACGTCGCTTCGTTCGCGGGCAAGGCCGGCTTCCCCGGCGCGGCGACCTACTGCGCTACCAAGCACGCCGTCGTCGGATTGTCCGAGGCGGTGCACCTGGAGCTGCACGGCAGTGGTGTGCACGTCTCGTGCGTGATGCCGGGCATCGTGCGGACGGAACTCGCGAGCGGGCTCGCCGAGGCGAAGATGTTCAAGTCCGTGCGGCCGGAAGATGTGGCCGACGCCATCGTATCCGCACTGCGCAAGCCTCGTTTCGACGTTTTCGTGCCCCGCTCGCTGGGCACTATGGGCAAGCTCACGCGGCTGCTGCCGCGGCGAGCGGGCGAGGCGTTCGCGCGGGCGTTGAAGGCGGACCGGCTTTTGGCTTCAGCGGCCCATTCCCCGGCCCGCGCGGCGTACGAAGCCCGGGCCGCGGAGAGCGGGCCGGGGGTAACTCGGACGGACCAGTGACTGTCCGAATTGGACGTGCTTGCCAGGTGCTCGCGGGTGTGGTGCGGTTGAGTCCGCCCGCCCGGCCCGGCAAGATTGCCTCCGGATCCGCTTTTGGGAGGCACGAGAAATGGTTTCACCACCCGCACGGCTGGCCGCCGCGGCGTCGAACGTGGTCGGCAAGGTGCTGCACGGCGGCGTCGCCGACCTGCGCCCGATGCCGCGGGTGCTGATCGACCAGGGCCCCAACCGCTCGCTGTACCGGATGACGCACAGCGGCGGCACGGTGTCCGGGCCGCCGATCCTGCTGGTGCCGCCCTTGGCTGCGCCGGCGATCTGCTTCGACCTGCGCCGCGGCTGCAGCCTCATCGAGCACCTGATCGAGGGCGGCCGCAACACCTACCTCGTCGACTACGGCTCGGTGGCGTTCTCCGACCGGCGCCTGGGCATCGAGCACTGGATCGACGAGGTGCTCCCGCGCGCGATCCGGCGCGTGAGCGCGGACGCCGGCGGCCAGGACGTGCACCTGGTGTCGTGGTCGCTGGGCGGGATCTTCTCGCTCCTGGTGAACGCCGACCGCCCGGACCTGCCGATCGCGTCGATCACCGCGATCGGCTCGCCGGTGGACTTCACGGCCATCCCGATCGTGGCGCCGTTCCGCCCCCTGGTGGACCTCACGAATGGCCACCTGCTGACCCCGATCTACCGGGTGTTCGGCGGCGCACCGTCCTATTTGGTCAGCCGCGTGTTCCGCGCGACGGGCATCAGCAAGGAAATCACCAAGCCCCTGGCAATCCTGTCCCACCTCGACGACCGGGATTATCTGGCCCAGATCGAGGCGGTCGATCACTTCATGAGCAACATGTACGCGTACCCGGGCCGCACGTTCGGCCAGCTGTACCACCGCTTGTTCCGCACGAACGACCTGGCGGAGGGCAAGGTGGACCTGAACGGCCGCATCATTTCGCTGTCTTCGGTGCGCGTGCCGACCCTGGTGGTGGCGGGCGAGAACGACACGATCGCACCAAGGCCCTCGGTGGAGCGCGTGGTGGAGCTACTGGACAAGGCCCCCGAGGTCCGCTTCAAGACGGCGCCGGGTGGGCACTTGGGCGTCTTGACGGGCCGGAAGGCGCGCGGCACGACGTGGCGCTACTTGGACGAGTTCCTGGACGACCAGATCTCTTGAGCAAGCCGAAGGGCCGCCCCCGAGTCGAGGGCGGCCCTTCGGGTACTTCAGTTACTTGAGCTCGGCGCTCGTCTTGCCGAGGATGCGCCTCGCGACGATCAGCTGCTGAATCTGCTGCGTCCCTTCAAAAATGTCCAGAATCTTCGCGTCCCGAGCCCACTTCTCGAGCAGCGACTCTTCGCTGTAAGCCCCGGTAAGCTCGACGCACTTCAGCGCGATCTCCACCACCGACCGCCCCGCCTTGGCCTTCGCCATCGACGCCTGCAGCGAGTTCGGCTGGCGGTTGTCCGCCATCCACGCCGACTCCAGCGTCAGCAGGTACGCCGACTCGTAGTCCGCCTCCAGCCGGAGGAACTCCGCCGCGGCCGCGTGCTGGCTGTTCGCCGGGCGGTCGTAATCGATCGTGACGCCGGCGGACGTCAAGATCGAGCGCGTTTCGTCGAGCGCCGCGCGGGCCACGCCGATCGCCATCGCGGCCACCAGGGGCCGGGTGTTGTCGAACGTCTGCATGACGCCCGCGAAACCCTTTTTCGTGTCGATCTCCGGCGTGCCCAGGAGATTCTCCTTCGGGACACGGCAGTTCTCGAAGCGCAGCACCGCCGTGTCGGAGGCGCGGATGCCGAGCTTGTGCTCGGTGCGCACCACCTCGAAGCCCGGTGTGCCCTTCTCGACCACGAACGACTTGATCGCCGCGCGGCCCTTGCTCTTGTCCAGCGTCGCCCACACGACCACCGCGTCCGCGCGCTCGCCCGACGTCACGAAGATCTTCTCGCCGTTCAACACGTAGTGGTCGCCGTCGAGCCGAGCCGTCGTGCTGACCGCCGCCGAGTCCGAACCGAACGCCGGCTCGGTGATCGCCATCGCGGCCCACATGCCGGAGAAACGCTCGAGCTGCTCGTCCGTCGCCACCGAGCCGATCGCCGCGTTGCCGAGGCCCTGGCGGGGCATCGACAGCAGCAGGCCGACGTCACCCCAGCACATCTCGATCGTGCCGAGGACGACGTTCAGGTTGGCGCCGTTGCGATTTCCCTTTTCGTTCTTGTCGGAACCGGAGCGGCGCACACCCGCCGCGCCCGCGCCGCCCTCGCCGGACGAATTCAAGCCGTCCAGCAGCGCCGCGAACATGTCCAGCTCGGCCGGGTACGTGTGCTCCGCGCGGTCGTACTTGCGCGAGATCGGCCGGAACACCTCGGCCGCGGCCTGGTACGCCTGGTTGATCAGCGCGCCGGCCTTCTTGGGGACTTCCAGGTTGATCATTGGTCCAAAGCCTTTCCGAAGCCTAGAGAAGGACGGCGCCTTCCATGACGCCGATGGCGCGCAGGTCCCGGTACCAGCGCTCGACCGGGTGCTCCTTGACGAAGCCGTGCCCGCCGAGCAGCTGCACGCCCGCATTGCCGATCTGCATGCCCTTGTCCACGGCCAGCTTCCGCGCCAGCGCCACCTCGCGGGCGTAGGACTTGCCCTGCTCGGCCCGCGCCGCGGCGCGCAGCGTCACCAGCCGCAGGCCCTCCAGCTCGATCGCGATGTCGGCGACGGAGAACGCCACCGCCTGCCGGTGGCTGATCGGCTCGCCGAACGCGGTCCGCTCGTTGACGTAGGGGACGACGTAGTCGAGGACGGCCTTCGCGGTGCCGGCGGCCAGCGCCGCCCAGCCCAGCCGCGACAGCCGGACGACCTCGGCGAAGACGTCCGCCTTCCCGCCGCCGAGCAGCGCGCCCGCGGGCAGCGCCACCTGCTCGAGGTGCAGCTTGCCGGTCGCGGCGCCGCGCAGGCCCATCGCCGGCTCGGCCTCGATGGAGACCCCGGCGTTCGACGACTCGACGAGGAACAGCGCCGGGCCGCGGCCTTCGAGGTCGGCCGACACGATGAACAGCTCCGCCTGCGCCGCCCGCGGGACCAGCGACTTCACGCCGTCGAGCTGGTAGCCCTTCGGGGTGCGGCGGGCCTTCGTCGCGGGCTTGAAGGGGTCGTAGAGCGCTTTCTGCTCCTGCAGTGCCAGCGCGGCCGCCGGGACGTGCTCGCCGACGAACGCGGGCAGGTAGTCGGCCTGCTGCTGTTCGTCACCCCAGCTGACCAGCGCGGTGCTCACCGCCGACGGCGCGAGCACGGCCACGGCCAGGCCGAGGTCGCCGTGTGCGAGCGCTTCCGCGACGAGCGCGTTGGTCACCACCGAGCGTTCCGTGCCGACGCCGCCGAGCTCCTCGGGGATGCCGACCAGGCTGATGCCCAGCTCGGCGGCCCGGCTCAGCAGGCCTTCGGGTGCCTCGAGCTTGGCGTCGGCGTCCGCGGCGGCGGGCCGCAGCTGCTCGGCGGCGAACTCGGTCACCGTTTCGACGATGAGCTGCTGGTCCTCGGTCGGCGTGAGGTCGAACAGCCCGGTGTCGGTGGCCGGCGTGAGCCGGGCGGGCTTGCCCAGCTTCTGCACCGACTTGAACGACCGGGTCGCCGCGCCGGCGACGCGGAAGCCGTTGCGCGTCCCCGCGGTGACCAGGCCTTCGAGGGGCTTGCGCAGCCCGGCCCGATCGACGACCTTGCTCCCGGCCAGCCGGGTCAGCGCGGACAGGCCCCAGCCCATCGCGTCCCGTTTCCTTGGCGCAGCCATGTGGCCCTCCATCCGTTACCTACTCGCGAGTAGGTTAACCCGGGAGACGACGCGGCGCCAGTGTGGGGTCACTTACGGGTGCGCGGTGTGCACATTCCTGCGCCACTCGGCGAACCGGATGCGCTCGAAAGTGATGAGCCCGAGCACCAGGACGGCGGCGACCAGCAGCAGGACGGCCGCAGGCACGTGCTCCAGCACCGGCGTCGCCGCGACCAGCAGCACGCCGAGGACCAGCCGCTGGACGTTCCAGCTGCCGAGGTTGCGCTTGCGCAGCGCGCTGAGCGTGATCAGGTAGAGCGCGAGGCCGCCGGTGAGCGTCCAGATCGGCACGCCGTGCAGTGCTTCGCCGGGGGTGTGGTGCTCGGTGTCGGCGATGTAGAGGAACGCCTTCTTCAGGCCGAGGGCGACCAGCACGATCCCGGCGATCAGCGGCAGGTGCAGGAAGGTGTAGGAGTCGGTGGCGAACTTCGCGCGTTCGACCCCGGTCGCGGTGGTCAGCCGGTGCTCGGACACGCGCGCGACGACGTCGAAGTACGTCCACCACATCCCCGCGGCCAGCGCCAGCCCGCACACGGCCGCCCCGGCGACCAGCCACGACATCGGCAGCGCCCCGATCCCGATACCGATCGCGACGATCGACTCGCCGAGCGCGATGATCACGATGAGCCCGAACCGCTCGGCGAAGTGCGCGGGCGAGTTCAGCCGCCACCCATCCGGCCCGCTGAGGTAGACGTTGAGGTAATCGATTCCCAATGCGATAACCCACAGCCCCAGCTGCCACGGCCCGCTCAGGAACGCGGCGACGCCGAGCAGGACGACGCTGGGCAGCAGCCCGACGAACATCTTGAGCAGCACCCGCCGCAGCCCGGGATCGTGTTTCGCGGCACCGAGGTAGGCGACGAGGTGCAGCAGCCGCACGAGCGCGTAGCAGACGACGAACAGAGCGGGCGCGTACAGGCCGCCGGGGTGGTCGGCGAAGGCTTCCGGGATGGTCAGCGACACCAGGAACATGACGGCCATCGCGCCGAACATCGCCAGCCGCGCGATCCCGTGGTCGACGTGGATGGTGGTCGCGAGCCAGGCGTAGGAGCACCAGCACCACCACAGGACCGCGAGCATGGCCACCCCCTGCCCGACGCCGGTGGGGCTCAGGTGATCGGCCATCAGCTGGGTGATCTGGGTGATGGCGTAGACGAAGACCAGGTCGAAGAAGAGCTCGATGGTGGAGACGCGGTGGTCCTCATCCGCGCTCACCAGGTGCAGGCGTGTCGTGGGCACGCCGAATTATGGACGAAAACATGTCAACAGGCGCCGGTTTTGTCGTAACGCCCTGCGCGAACATGGCCGAGCGTGCATGGGTCTGGGACAATGAGCCCGGGACGTGGGGAGGGTGTCGTGGTGACCTATCCAGCCGCGCTGCACCGGACGATCATGACCGTGGACGTCGCCGGGTACAACCACCCGGACCGGACCATGGCGCACCTGCGCGAGGTGCACGACGGCCTGTGGCGTGTTCTCAAGGGCGGCTTCGCCGAGACCGGCATCCCGTGGGACGTCTGCTTCGTCGAAAACACCGGTGACGGCGCGATGATCCTGCTGCCGCCCGACATCGCGAAGGTCGACCTGGTGGCCCAGCTGCCCGAACGCATGCACGCCGATCTGCGCCGCCACAACGCCGTGCACTCCGCACCCGCGCAGATCCAGCTTCGTCTCGCCCTCCACGCCGGAGAGGTGCAGAGTGCCAGTCACGGTTCGATCGGCAAGGCGGTCAACTTCACGTTCCGCGTGCTCGAAGCGGCGGAGGCGAAGGCGGCCCAGAAGACGACGGGCGCCGAACTGGCCGTGCTGGCTTCGGACGTCTTCTACCAGGAGGTCGTGCTCCAGGATCCCGCGGCGGCGCCCGCCGAATACCGCCGGATCCCGGTCCACACCAAAGAGACGTCCACGATCGCGTGGCTGCGGCTGCTCGGCGGTGGACCCGCCGGCCCACCGCCGGACCGCGATGCGGTGCGGTGCTCCGCGGAGCCGTCCGCCGCCGACCGCGCGATGGAACTGACGGAACTGCTCCTGGACATCCCGGCCGTGGCCGAGGAGAGCAGCCGGAGAATGCTGCTGAAGCGGCTCCGGCCGCAAATCGCGACGGTCGTGGCATATCACCCGCAAACCCGGCTGCACGTCCTGGAGATCGCCGGCACGTGCCTGCGTTATCGCGGCGGGCTCGCTGAACTGGTCGCGGCGGTGCAAATGCTGGAACCCGGATCGGCGCCGGTCCAGCGGCTGGTCGACCGCGTTGGCAACTGGCCGGAAGAGAGCCCGTCGTGACATCTTTTTGGCAACCGGCGGCGACCCTTTTGCCGGGTAAGATCTGCCCGACTGCGTTCGATACGCAGGGGCGATGACGCCGGTTCCGTCCCGTGCGAGGTGGGTAGGGGGTGTTGCGCCAGGTGACGGGACACGTGATCGGAGAGGCAGTCGTCGACGTACTGGCCGAAGCCGGCCTGGCCGAAGAATTGGCCGTGGTGGTCAGCCTCGTCGGCAAAGCCCTCGGTGTCGAACTGACGGTTCCCCGGCACCCCACCCCGCGTAGTTCCCTGATCGAAGTCGTTTCCGCCTGCGAGCGCTATCAAAACGGCATGCAGGCGCTGGTCGGTGCGGTCGCTTTCATGCGGCCGGGTTCGCCGGAATACGAGCGGGTCCGCGACTTGGTGGAGCGGCCGCGGGTGCTCGATCTGCTGCCGCGTGCCGACCGCGACCGGTTGCACCACTTGCTGGCCGGGGTGGAGGTGCCCCGGCTCGGTGAGCTGGTCCGCCGCGCGAGCGGTCTCGGCTCGCCGTTGCCGCCCAAGGTGCGCACGGCGTGGGAGGCCTTCACTCATCTGGCCGATTTCAACGCGGACACCGACGGCATCCCGCCGGCGTTCACGCTCCTTGAACTCCTCGCCCGCCAGTGCGGCGGCGAACTCGGGTTGCGGCTCACGGAGTGGAACGACTACCAGGCCCGGCGCCTCCGGCTGGAGGCGCAGTTGAGAGCACGTCGAGCCTCGCTCGCGACGCCGTCGCGGGAGGGGCGGCTGCACCTGATGGTGATGGTCGAGCACGACGGGATAGATCCCGACTTGTACCAGGTTTCCCATTGGTGTCAACGGCTTCCCGGGGAATGGCCGCCACCGCACGGTGGCACGGCCGAGGTGCGGGCCGCTGACCTCGAACGATACGTCGACGGCCTGGTGGTCGACGCGGAGCGCGCGTGGGCCGACCACCGCGGTTCGGTCGCCCTCGAGTTCGTGCTCCCGCGGGCGTTGCTGAACCTGCCCGTGCAGCTCTGGCACCGCGAGCACGAATCCGGTATGCCGAGGCCGCTTTCGATCGACTACCTGATTTCCGTCCGATCGTTGGAGCGCATGCGTTCGAAGCACTGGCACCGGGTCTGGAACCAGCACTGGGAGGCGTTCATGGCGAACCCGTCCGCCGAGTGCGTTTACTACGAAAACGGCACCCAGGCCTCGGCGCTTGACGTGGTGCTTTCCGATCTGAGGTGGGGTTTGGTCGTGCTCGGGTCGGCTCCGCCGCTCGAAGCCGGCGGGGACGGTGACAGCCTGACGGCGGCTTTGCGGTCGGGTATCCCGGCGGTACTGTGGCACCCTGATGCGTCACTCGACGTACTTAGGGAGTTGATCACCGAGCTCGCCAAGGGGGATTCGGGGCTCGGGGATTTGCCGATGGAAGCCAAGAACGTCAGGCACACTAGTCGTCCTCCTCTTTCCGAAACGGGCTTCCATCGGGATAATCCAGTGCGGGATCTGGTGGTGCTGTGGGACGATCCGAGCCGTCTCGTTCTTGATCAGCCGCCGGCTTTCCCATGGCAGCGAGGGGATATCCGGGATGACCGAGAGCGAGCGTCTTGACGGGGGCGAGGCGGCGCAGGTCCGCGACGCGTCCCGGCTGGCATCGTCCGATTGGTGGGTCTACCGCGGCACCGGACGGCCGATCCACGACCTCGGGTTGACCGACATCCTGCCCCCGCCCCCGCCGTGGCGGGACTTCGACGGTGGCCCGTTGCCGGAGTCGGACGATCCACCGCGGGACGATCACGACGTCGCCCGGCGGCTCGGGAGCGAGCATTCGCAATCGGCTCAACGCACTGGTCCGGCTGAACTTGACATGATCAACGCCGCTTTGTACCTCAGGCGGCCCTTGCTCGTCACCGGCCATCCGGGCACCGGCAAATCCACGCTCGCGTACCGGCTGGCGGCCGAACTGCAGCTGGGCCGGGTGCTGCGGTGGCCGATCACCAGCAGGACCACGCTGAATTCAGGGCTCTACCACTACGACGCCATCGGCCGGATCCAGGCGGCGAGCGCCCGGTTCGCCGTGCGCGGCGAACGCGCCAGCCCCGCGCCCGAACCACCGATCGGCGAGTTCCTCCGGCTCGGGGTGCTGGGGACGGCTTTCCTGCCGCGTCGCGTACCCCGGGTCCTGCTGATCGACGAGCTCGACAAAAGTGAAGCCGACCTCCCGAACGACCTGCTCAGCATTTTCGAAGACGGCGAGTTCCGGGTTCCCGAACTCGAACGCATCCGCAGTCACATCCCCGAAGCGACGGTGTTCACCGATGATCCCGGCGAGACGGCTCTGGTCGTCGGCGGGCGGATCCGGTGTCACGCGTTTCCGATCGTCATCATCACGAGCAATGGGGAAAGGGAATTTCCCCCCGCTTTCCTGCGGCGCTGCCTGCAACTGGAAATGCCGGATCCGGACCCGGAGCAATTGGCCGCGATGGTCGTCGCCCACCTGCACGATTCGGAGGACAACCGGCGCAAGCTCGGTTCCGGCCTGCAGAACGAGCTGATCGAGCAGTTCGTACGGCGCAGCGCGTCCGGTGACGACCGGCTGCCCTCGGGAAAACTCCTGGATGCCATGTACCTCGCCACGTCCGGCGCCTACCGCGGCGACGTGACGTGGGAGCGGCTGGTGGACGCTCTGTGGCAGCGTCTGTCGGCGGTGCAATGACGTGGGCCGGCCGCCCGTATCGCCGGTCCCCGATCCCGACGGCGCGGGATCGCGGTTCACCGCTGCGGGCGAACGGCGGCGCCCCGGGGGACCCGGCCGGCCGGACGTCCGCGACGTCGCCGACGCCCTGTGGCTGATCGCGGCGACCCGGACCGATGAGGCGCGGGCCCGGCCGGCCGCGTCCCCGCTGCCGCCGGACAGCCCGCCATCCGGGGACCCCCTCCCGCTTCCCCTGGAGCTGCCGCCCCCGGCCGCGCGGGCGGAACCGGCTCCGCTGCTCGAAAGCCCACGTCAGGTGATTGCGGCCGGAGTCGCCGAAGTTCCGGCGACCACGGGTTCCGCGCCACAGTCACAACCCGTCTCTGGATCGGTTCGGCCTTCCGTTATTGTTCGGGCCCTCCGCACGCTGAAGCGAAGGGTGCCGGCCTGGCATGAGCACGTTGTCATCGTCGACGAAGCCGCCACGGCCGAGCGGGTCGCCGAGAGCGGATTCTGGTGGCCGGTGACCGAACCCGAGCTGGAACGGTGGCTTGATCTCACCGTCGTGGTGGATACCGCGAGGTCGATGACACTCTGGCGGAGCACCGTCAAGGCGTTCCGCGCCGGCCTCGAACAGCTCGGCGCCTTCCGGACGATCCAGTACCGCCGGCTGGACACGCAGAGTAGCGGCCACCGCCGGGGCCGGCCCCGGTTGTACGGCGAGACGTCGTCGTCGGCCCCGCGCGACCCGTCCGAGCTGATCGACCCGACGGGCAGACGGCTCGTCCTGGTCGTCACCGACGGCGTCGGCGATCTTTGGCGGTCCGGTGGCGTTTCGGCCGTGCTCGCCGAGTGGGCGTCGGTGATGCCGACGACCGTCCTGCACGTGCTGCCGCAACGCCTGTGGTCGCGGGGCATGGACCTGCATCGCGCGCGGCTGAACGTTCGGGTGCCCGTTGCGCCGAACAGCCAGTGGGGCTGGGAACTGCCGGAGGCGTGGGCGGACCCCGAGCTGGCCGCGGCCAAGGACGCCGGGGCGATCCCGGTGCCCGTGATGGAGCTCGGCCCGCGGTGGCTGCGGTGGTGGGCACGGCTGGTGGCCGGCGAGCACAAGGGTTTCGTCCCCGCCCGGGTGCTGCTGAGCGGCCTGAAGGGTGCGCCCATCGAAGGCAGCGACGACCTCGTCGACCCGGGCACCGCCCGCGAGCGGGTGCGCCGGTTCCTGAGTGTCGCCTCTCCGCCGGCGTACCGGCTGGCGACCATGCTGGCCGCGGTGCCGGCCAACCTTTCGGTCGCGCGGTTCGTCCAGGACGAACTCCTCCCCGAGGCGCGGCCGGAGCACCTGACGGAAGTGCTGACGAGCGGGCTGCTCCGGCCGGCCGCGGCGGTCGGCGACGAGACCACGGTGTTCGACTTCCCGGCCTCGGTCCGGCAGGTGCTGCTGAGCGGGGCCCGGCGCGCCGACACCGCGGAGGTCGTCCGCGCCACCGAAGCCCGGTTCGGCACCATCACCCGGTTGCGGGACGCGATCGACGCGCCGGACGCCACCCGGGATCCGGATTCCCGGGCGGATCCGGCGCATGACGTCGCACTCGAACGGGTGGTAATGCAGGCCCTGAGTGGGCCTTATTCTTCCCGCGCCAGTCGAATTCGCTCGAAAGAGCGAGACTATTCCGGTGAATTACCCCCAACGGCACCCGATTCAGCGACTCTGTCGTCGGCTGTTTCCGGAGCAGATGATCATATCGCCCAAAAGAGAATACCGCCCTACGATTATGGTGAACCGGTGAGAGACACTATGGCGAAAGCGCCCGTGCCCCCTGAGGCTTCCACGTCCGCAGTCACGGCCACCGGTGAGGTGGCGGACGACCCGGTTCGGCGGAGCCCGGAGTTGCGCGAGCCTTCGCCGGCCGGGGACGGCGGTCCCCTGCTGGGCCGCCGGCCGATCTTCACCCTGGAACACGGGGACAGCCCGGCCGAGGACGTCCCGCCGGTCTGGGGCAGCGTGCCACCCCGGAACCCCAACTTCACCGGGCGCCGGGAACTCCTCCGGGAACTGGGCGAGCGGGTCATGTCCGGCACCACGGCCGTGCTGCCGTCGGCCCTGCACGGCATGGGCGGCATCGGCAAGACCCAGATGGCCGTCGAGTACATCTACAGCCACCTGCGCGAATACGACGTCGTGTGGTGGATCCCGGCCACCGAGGCGGCCCAGATCCGGGTGGCCCTCACCGAACTGGCCCAGGCGCTGAACCTCCCGGGCTCCGGTGAGGCGAACACCGCCATCCCGGCCGTGCGCGAGGCGCTGCGGACCGGGCGGCCGTACCGGCGCTGGCTGCTGGTCTTCGACTCGGCCGAAGACGTCACGCTGGTCCGCCAGTTCTTCCCGACCAACGGGCCCGGCGAAATCCTGATCACCTCGCGCAACGCGGAATGGGCCAGTGTCGCCCGGCCGCTGGAAGTCGCCGTCTTCGAGCGTTCGGAGAGCATCGAACTGCTGCGCCGGCGCGGCCCGGAGATCGACGTGGCCGAGGCCGAACAGCTGGCGGAACGCCTGGGGGACCTTCCGCTCGCGATCGAGCAGGCCGCCGCCTGGCGGGCGGAAACCGGCATGCCGGTGCAGGAATACCTGCGCTTGTTCGACGAGAAAGTCGCGGAAATCCTCGACACCTCGAGTCCGGCGGACTACGAGGTTTCGGTCGCCGCGGCCTGGAACGTCGCGTTCGACGAATTGCGGACACGAAATCCGGTGGCGCACCAGCTGCTCCAGATCTGCGCTTTCTTCGCGCCCGAACCGATTTCGCGTGCGTTCTTTTCCGGGGTCGGCAGTATTTCCATCCTGCCCGAAATAGACATGGCGCTGCGCGACCCGATGAAACTGGCGCGGGCCATCCGGGACATCAACCGGTACAGCTTGGCGAAGATCGACCACCGCACCAATTCGATCGTCCTGCACCGGTTGGTGCAGATCGTGCTGCGCAACCGGATGACCCCGCAGCACCGGGCGGAGATGCGCCACGGTGCCCATCTGCTGCTCGCCAAACGCGACCCCAACGACCCCACTTCGTCGAAGCAGTGGCCGCGCTACCAGGAAATCCTGCCGCACGTCTACCCGTCCGAGATCGTCGAATGCGACGACCGCTGGGTCCGCCAGCTCGTGATCAACCTGATGCGGTACCTCTACCAGTGGGGCGACCACGACGAGGCCCTCCGCCTCGCGGAAATGGCCCACCGGAACTGGACCGAGCGGCTCGGGCCCGATGACGAACAGACCCTGCAGGCTGCCGAGCGGCTGGGCTACTACTACTGGGTCACCGGCCGGTACACGGAGGCGGCGGAGATCAACCGCACGATCCTCGACACCCGGCAGCAGTTGTCCGGGGAAAACAGCGAGGAGACGCTCGCCGCCCAGATCGCGGTCTCCGGCGACCTTTCCGCGCAGGGCAACTTCCTCGCGTCCCGCGATCTGACCGAAGACGTCTACCAGAAGGCCAAGGCGCTGTTCGGCGAGGACGACCCGGTCACCCTGCGCGCGGCGCGGATCCACGGCACGAACCTGCGTCTCACGGGCCAGTACCTCGAAGCCGGCGAGCTGGACGAAACGAACTACCAGCGGCAGACCGAGATTCTCGGCTACGACCACGCGGAGACCCTGAGTTCCCGGATGGGTCTCATCATCGACCGCCGGGAAGCGGGCGACTACGTCTGGGCCCGTGAAGAGAACGAGAAGCTCGCCGAACGCGTGCGCGAGCTGTTCGGCGAGGACAACGCGGAAACCCTGCGCCGGATGGCCTACCTGGCGGTCTCCCGGCGCAAGGCCGGGGACCACGAGGCGGCGAAGGAACTCGCGGCCGCGGTGCTCGAGCGGTTCCGCGTGCGCTACGGCGAAAACAACTTCAACGTGATGGCCTGCGCACTCGGGTACTCGATCGACCTCCGGCACGCGCAGGAGCTGCGGTCCGCGCGGGAACTGGGTGAGCAGATCTTCGAGCGCTACCGGCGCAACCTGGGCGAGCACCACCCGCACACGATGGCCGCGGCTGTCGACCTGGCGGTGACCTTGCGGCTCTTCGGCAACGCCGCCGCGGCCAGGCAACTGGACGAGCGGTCCCTGGCGCAGCTGCGCGAGGCGCTCGGACCGGATCACCCGAGTGCGGTGTTGTGCGGGATCAACCTGGCGAGCGACCTCTCCGCGCTCGGCGAGACCGCGGCCGCGCTGGACCTGGGCACGGAGATGCTGGCGCGAGCCGAGCGGGTACTCGGGAAGGACCACCCGACCACGCTCGCCGCCGCGCTCAACCGGGCGCTCGACCTGCGCACGTCCGGGCAGAGCCAGGAAGCGGAGACGCTCTACGCCGACGTCATCTCGCGGTACCGGATGGTGCTGCGCGAGTCGCACCCCGGGACCATCGCGGCATCGAAGGGTGTTCGCGCGGACTGCGACATCGACCCGCTGCCGCTGTAGTACGCCGGATCAGCTGCGGGCCGGCCGGGTGCCGGTCCGCAGCCAGCCGAGCCAGCCCGCGAGTTCGTCCGGCGTGTCCGGCGCGGTGCCGCCGGCCGCCAGCCGGCGGTACACCGCGCGGACGAGCTCCGGCTGGTGCAGCAGCACGGACCCGGCCGGCCCGGTCCCGGACCGGGAAAGGGCGAGGCCGAGTCCCGTCCAGGCCGTCGGGCTGTCCGGATCGGCGGACAGCTCCGCGCGGTAGCCCTCGGCGGCTTCGGCGAACCGGCCCGAAACGCCGGCGAAGTCGGCCGTGGTCGCCCCCGGCACTTCCGGCCAGTGCCGGGCGAATCCGGCGGGATCGTTGAGGGCGAGCCGGGTCAGGTCCAGCCGGGCGTGGTGCCACGGGCCGTCGGGCACCGGCGTCGGGTCGGCGTCGGGCAGGAAGCCGAGCGCCGGCCGGGGTCGCCCGGCCGACCAGGCTTCGGCCAGGGCCCGCACGACCAGCGGGTCGGGCCGCAGGTGGCGCAGCCGCCAGCCGGCGTAGTGGTCGAGCAGGGCCGTGCTGGCCGCGGCGGCCTGGGGCGTCGGCACCGGTTCGCGCAGCCACGGTCCGAGCTGCTCGGCGATCCGGCGCAGGAACCGCCGTCCGTCGATGGTCAGCCCGGGGTCGGCCCGGAGCACCTCCAGGACCTGCCAGACCGCTTGCCGCCAGTAGGCGAATTCGAACTCGGCGATGCGCTGGAACGGTTCGTCGTCGAACCGGGCCAGCGCGCGCCAGAACGCCGTGACGCCGAAAAAGGCATACACGCCTTGGAAAACGCCACCGATCGGCCGCGGATCGTCGCGCCACGCGGTGTAGAACCGCTCGGCCGGGTCGTCACCGTGCATTTGCCGCAGGTGCATCAACCCGCTGAGCCGGTTGTGCTGGAACTCGTGCACCAGCGAGGCGGCGAGCGACGCGGCATCGGCGGGTCGCGAAATGACGGCACTGCCGAACGCCTCGCCACTCGACGCGCTGGTGATGCGGAACGGCTGCATCGGCCGCGGGACGAGGGAACTGAACCCGACCGGGAACGCGTCCGCCGTGTCAGGCAGGCAGCGGACGATCAGCCGCCAGGCGTCGTCGAGCAGGCGCGTCCAGTTCTCCCGTTCGTCCGCCGGAAGCCGTTGGGGGAGCACGGGTTCGAAGGAACCGCGGTACGGGTCGAGGTCGTCGAGGCGCAGGGACAGCACGCGGTCACCCGAAACCGCCGTCACCTGGCGCAGACCCCACCAGCCCGGCCCGTCCGTGGCCGGGTCGGCGGGTGCCCGGACGATCTCCCGGCCGTTGTCCAGTTCCAGCACGGCTCCGGTCCGGCGGACTTCCGCCACCATCCATTCGGTGCCGGCCCGGAAACGCGCCAATCCGAGACCGGGGAGCATCGCGGTGCCGGCCCAGACGGGGATGGTCGCGGTGAAGTCGAGACCGGCGCGGATCGCCGCCGCGGCCGCCAGCGCGTGCAGGTGGCCGGTGTGCACCCACAGCGGGCAGACGCCGGTGATCTGCTTGCGCAGCAACCGGATCGTGTAGCCGGCCCACGTGCCGGTGTACGGGTGCCCGAGCAGGAGGTCGACGGCTTCCGGGGCCGAGTTCTGCACCCGGGTCAGCAGATCCCAGGCGTCGTCCGGGGGTGCGAGCGGACCGCGTGCCGCCGGGTCCTTCGCGACGAGGTCCGTGATCGCGCGCAGCAGGAGCAATCTCCGGCTGCGTTCCGCTTCGCGCAGGAGCCGCATCGCACCGATGTCGCCGGTTCCGTTCGCGATCGCGTCGAAATCCGCCGTCCCGATCCGGTGCACCGGCAGTTCGCCCCGTGTCACGTGTTCCTGGCGCGCCGGCATGACGGCACTGCTAGTGGTGCCAGCTGTCGTCGCGCTTCTGATCGCAGAACTGCGGCGCAGCCGATTGTTCGACCACCCGGCGCAAAGCGCGTTGCAACTCCGGGCTGTTCATGGTGCGCAGTGCGCTGAGCGGCACCGCGCTCAGGTCGACCAGTGGTGCGCCCGGGTTCGCGTGTTCGAGAACTGTGTTCATGTCCATCCCCACTCACGAACGAAAACGGCCGAGTCGCCACGTCCATGATGCCTGATCGGCGGCCCCGGCAGGAAGGGCGGAAGGTAGTGAACTGATCGGCATTCGGGGTTCAGGCGACGCCGAGGACCGTGTGCAGCAACGCCGTCAGCTCGGCTTCGAAGTTCGGCCGGGCCGCCACCCGGCGCGTGCGGGCCAGGTCGTTGGCGATCGTCAGCGCTGCGTGGACCATGATTTTCGCTTCCCGTACCGGCAACTCGGGGCGCACCGCCGACAGCAGCGTCACCCACTGGGCCACATAATCGCGCTGCACCCGCAGCAGATCCACCTTGTCCCGGTCCGGCATCGTCACCCGGTCCGCCGAGAACGACACCAGCAGTTCCGGCGTGTGCAGAATCGTGTGCACGTACGACGCCGCCAGCCGGCGCAGGGCCGAGCGCTCGTCCGAGGTCTGCAGCGCGAGTTCGGCCGCCAGGGCCAGCCTGTCCGCCGCCCGGTGGCCGATCGCGACCATCAGTGCCGCTTTGCTGGGGAAGTGGCGGTACACGCTCGGGCCCGCGATGCCCGCCGCCGCGCCGATGTCCTCCATGCTCACCGCGTGGAAGCCGCGCTGGGCGAACAGGGCCGTTGCCTCCGCCAAGACCTGCTCGCGGCGTGACGGGGTGCCGAGGCTCACCGCCGGGGTGGCGGGCGGCGCCGCCGGCGAAGGCAGTGTGGCGTTCAGCACATCGAGGGCCAGCTCGACCAGCAGCTGGGCGAAGCGGCGGCGGGCCACCGACGTGTGGTGGACCGACACACTGCCGAACACCGACAGCGCGGCCCAGCAGAGCAGCTCCGCGTCCTCGGCGCCCAAGTCGGGGCGCCGGGTCAGCAGGGCCTTCGACCACGCCGCCAGCGCCAGTGCCGATCGGCGGGCGATCTCGCGCTGGTCCTCCTTCGGCAGATGCCGGCCCTCCCAGCGCCACAACGCCGCTATCTCGCGCCGCTCGACCGCCTGGGAGGCGAGCCGCGTCAGGAGGGATTCCAGCTGGTCAGACGGCGGCACTGAGTCCGATAGCGCCGAAGCCGTCGCCTCCTCCATGTCCTCGAAGCCGCTCAGGACGACGTACGCCAGGATCGCCTGCTTGTCCGCGAAGTGGCGGTACAACGCCGGGCCGGTCACCCCCGCCGCGTCCGCGATGTCCTTGATCGACACCCCCGGGAAGCCGCGGGCGCGGAACAGCTCCGCCGCCACCGCGGCCAGCTGGGCCTTGCGGTCGCGGGGGCGCGAGCTGCGTTCGACGTCGGTCATGGTGAGTGAACGATAGCGGCTGATGGCACACCCGCAAGCCATTGACACCATGGGGTTATCCGGAGATATGTTAATGGGCATTAGCCCTACTGGCCGGTATAGTCGGCTGCGACACGGCTTAGGCACAACGACGTCCGACACGCTCGCGAGGAGATGTTCTGTGAGTAGCGAGGCCTACATCTACGAGGCGATCCGCACGCCTCGCGGCAAGAACAAGGGCGGTGCCCTGCACGGCACCAAGCCGGTCGACCTGGTGGTCGGCCTGATCAACGAACTCAAGGTCCGCCACCCGAACCTCGACCCCGCCGTGATCGACGACGTCGTACTGGGTGTCGTCTCGCCGGTCGGCGAGCAGGGCGCGGTCATCGCGCGCACCGCCGCGCTGAACGCCGGCCTGCCCGAGACCGTCGCCGGCGTGCAGCTCAACCGCTTCTGCGCCTCCGGCCTGGAGGCCACGAACACCGCCGCGCAGAAGGTCCGCTCCGGGTGGGACAACCTGGTCATCGCCGGTGGCGTCGAGTCGATGTCGCGCGTGCCGATGGGCTCCGACGGCGGCGCGCTGTTCATGGACCCGGCCACCGCCTACGACAACTACATCGTCCCGCAGGGCACCGGCGCCGACCTGATCGCGACCATCGAGGGCTTCTCCCGCGAGGACGTCGACCGCTGGGCCGTCCGCTCGCAGGACCGGGCCGAGGCGGCCTGGTCCGGTGGCTACTTCGCCAAGTCCGTCGTGCCGGTCAAGGACATCAACGGCGTGACCGTGCTGGACCACGACGAGCACCGCCGTCCCGGGTCCACCGTCGAGAGCCTCGGCAAGCTCAAGCCCGCCTTCGCCGGTATCGGCGAGCTGGGCGGCTTCGACGCCGTGGCGCTGCAGAAGTACCACTCGGTCGAGAAGATCAACCACGTCCACACCGGCGGCAACTCCTCCGGCATCGTCGACGGCGCCGCGCTGGTGCTGGTCGGTTCCGAGCAGATCGGCAAGACCTTCGGGCTGACGCCGCGCGCCCGGATCGTGGCGACCGCGTCGATCGGCTCCGAGCCGACGATCATGCTCACCGGCCCCACGCCGGCCACCGAAAAGGTCTTGAAGACCGCGGGCCTCAAGCCCGAGGACATCGACCTGTGGGAGCTCAACGAGGCGTTCGCGTCCGTCGTGCTCAAGTGGATCAAGGACCTGCACCTCGACGAGGAGAAGGTCAACGTCAACGGCGGCGCGATCGCCATGGGTCACCCGCTCGGCGCCACCGGCGCGATGCTGGTCGGCACCGTGGTCGACGAGCTCGAACGCCGCCAGGCGCGCCGCGCCCTGGTGACCCTGTGCATCGGCGGCGGCATGGGCGTCGCGACCATCATCGAGCGGGTGTGAGGACCACAATGGCCGAGAGCAAGACCATCCGCTGGGAGCAGGATTCCGACGGCATCGTCACCCTGACCCTGGACGACCCGAACCAGTCGGCGAACACGATGAACGCCGCCTTCCGCGAGTCGCTGGGCGTCACCGTGGACCGCCTGGAGGCCGAGAAGGACTCCATCACCGGCGTCGTCATCACGTCCGCGAAGAAGACGTTCTTCGCCGGCGGCGACCTGAACGACCTCATCCAGGCCAAGCCCGAGCATGCGGCCGAGCTGACCGAGGGCAGCTCCCTGATGAAGGGGCAGATGCGCCGCATCGAGCAGCTCGGCAAGCCGGTCGTCGCGGCGATCAACGGCGCCGCGCTCGGCGGTGGCCTGGAGATCGCGCTGGCGACGCACCACCGCATCGCCGCCGACGTCAAGGGCAGCCAGATCGGCCTGCCCGAGGTGACGCTGGGCCTGCTGCCCGGCGGCGGCGGTGTCGTGCGCACTGTCCGATTGCTGGGTATCCAGAGCGCGCTGCTGAACGTCCTGCTGCAGGGCCAGCGGCACCGCCCGGCCAAGGCGCTCGAACTCGGCCTCGTGCACGAGCTCGTCGGCTCGGTCGAGGAGCTCGTCCCCGCCGCGAAGGCGTGGATCAAGGCGAACCCCGAGGGCGGCGTCCAGCCGTGGGACGTCAAGGGCTACAAGATCCCCGGCGGCACCCCCTCGAACCCGAGCTTCGCGGCCAACCTGCCGGCGTTCCCGGCGAACCTGCGCAAGCAGATCAAGGGCGCGAACATGCCGGCGCCGCGGGCGATCCTGGCCGCCGCGATCGAGGGCGCCCAGGTCGACGTCGACACCGCGCTCCAGATCGAGACGCGCTACTTCATCCACCTCGCCACCGGCCAGGTCTCGAAGAACATGACGAAGGCGTTCTTCTTCGACCTGCAGACCATCAACTCCGGCGGCTCGCGGCCGGACGGCTTCGAGAAGTACACGGCCAAGAAGGTCGGTGTGCTCGGCGCCGGGATGATGGGTGCGGCGATCGCGTACGTGTCCGCGAAGGCCGGCATCGACGTCGTCCTCAAGGACGTCTCGCAGGAGGCGGCCGAGAAGGGCAAGGGCTACGCGGTCAAGCTCGAGGAGAAGGCCCTCTCGCGCGGCAAGACCACGCAGGAGAAGTCGGACGTGCTGCTGGCGAAGATCAAGCCGACCGGTGACCCGGCCGACTTCGCGGGCGTCGACTTCGTCATCGAGGCCGTGTTCGAGAGCGTCGAGCTGAAGCACAAGGTGTTCGGCGAGATCGAAAGCGTCGTCAACGCCGACGCGGTGCTGGGTTCCAACACCTCGACGCTGCCGATCACCACCCTCGCCGAGGGCGTGCAGCGGACCGAGGACTTCATCGGGATCCACTTCTTCTCGCCGGTGGACAAGATGCCGCTGGTCGAGATCATCTGCGGCGAGAAGACGTCTCCGGCGACGCTGGCGAAGGTCTTCGACTACACGCTGCAGATCAAGAAGACCCCGATCGTCGTCAACGACAGCCGCGGCTTCTTCACCTCGCGGGTGATCGGCACGTTCATCAACGAGGCCGTCGCCGCGCTGGGCGAGGGCGTCGAGCCGGCGTCGATCGAGCAGGCGGGTGCGCAGGCCGGCTACCCGGCGCCGCCGCTGCAGCTGATGGACGAGCTGACGCTGACCCTGCCGCGCAAGATCCGCAAGGAGACCCGCGAGGCGATCGAGGCCGCGGGCGGCACGTGGAAGGCGCACGCGTCCGAGGCCGTGATCGACCGGATGGTCGAGGAGTTCGACCGCAAGGGCCGTTCGACGGGCGCGGGCTTCTACGAGTACGGAGACGACGGCAAGCGGACCGGGCTGTGGCCGGGCCTGCGCGACGCGTTCAAGTCCGGCTCGGCCGAGGTGCCGTTCGAGGACCTCAAGGAGCGGATGCTCTTCGCCGAGGCACTCGAAACGGTGAAGTGCTTCGACGAGGGCGTGCTGACGTCGGTGGCGGACGCCAACATCGGCTCGATCTTCGGCATCGGGTTCCCGGCTTGGACGGGTGGTGTCATCCAGTACATCAACCAGTACGAGGGTGGCCTGCAGGGGTTCGTGGACCGGTCGCGTGAACTCGCGGCTCGGTACGGCGACCACTTCGAGCCGCCCGCTTCGCTCGTGGATAAGGCCGCCAAGGGCGAGATCTTCGAGTAGGCACTGACTGACTGAAGGGGCTCTCCTCGGGTGAGGAGGGCCCCTTCGGTGCGTTTCGGGCCGGACGCTGTGGCTGGATAGGGGGCACTTGCTCGGCGTTTCCCGGTGCCGTCATCATCGGCAACGGCGAACGGGACTTCCCGCCCGCGTTCCGGCTCGCCACCCAGCTGGTGGCGGTACCGGGTGGACTTCGGCATCGCTCGTGCCCTGCAGTCGGATCTGCTTCCGGGCTCCGTGACACCCGATCCGGTGTTCGCTGCCGCCACTGCGTCGGATATCGCCCTTGAGAGTGACCTCATGCGTGCGCTACCCGGTCCGTATATCCTGCGCCGACGGGTGGGAAGCTACGATGCCGGGCATTGGTCAACACGGCGGCGGCACTATGATCCCGGCGGTGAGTGAGACGACGTCGAGGCACCCAGGCGGGGGTTCCTCGAGAGGACAGTCAGTCGAGCGTCGATGACACTGGCGTCGGACTCAGGACCAATGCTCTCGTGCATGAGGAAGGACCACCAAATGAAACAGCTCCAGTTGCCGTTTCAGTTGGTGTCCTCCGTGGCGAATCCGTTGCAGGTTTCCGACCTCGACGCAAACTGGCCGATATTGGTCACAGGTGTTGGTTTTGGCGCCCTGGTCGTGATCGTAGCAATCATCTGTCGTCGAATTTTTATTCGATTGCGAGTTCGTCGTAAGGAGCGGTCCGGTCAGGAAGCCGCAGTTCGGGAGCGCGCTGCGGAGATGGATCGCAAAGAGACGTGGCGAGCGGAGTATGTCGAAACCGGGCGGCTGCTCGATAAGGGCGAGAAAATCGTGTACCGATTGCGCGAAGCGGATCCCTTCAATAAATTCGACATCGCCGAACTGGGTATCCGCCCTTTTCGAATCAAGGCCTTGCGGCTCGCCGGCCGGGGGGATGAAGCTCTGCGTAAGCCGCTGCAGATCCTCGCCGACCTGGCCGAAGAACTTGACAGGATCGAAGTTCCGGATGCGAGCAGAATAATTTCGAGTTCAGCGGCGCCGGAAGTCGCTCTGTCGGAGGCGTATCGACTGGTGTTTCAACAATGCCTCCTTGTCGCGGAAATGGCTGAGGAGATCGAGCGCACCCGGCAGATACTCCGTCGAGAGTGGCCCATTCAATCAGCCGAGTGATCGGCTCGACCTGGAAGTGTCACGGCTCCAGCGCGAAGTGCGGGAGTCGCCGGTCCAGCCACCGCGGCAGCCACCAGGCCGTGGCCCCGAGCAGCCGCATGATCGCCGGGACGAGCAGGCAGCGGATCACCAGCGCGTCCAGCAGCACCGCGACCGCCAGGCCGAGGCCGAACTGGGCCAGCATCCGGGACGGGTCCAGCAGGAACGCGCCGAACACCAGGACCATGATGGCGCCGGCCGCGGTGATCACGGCGCCTGTCGAGGCGAGGCCTTCGCGGACCGCCAGCCGCGCGTCGCCGGTTCGCCGCCACTCCTCGTGCATCCGGGACACCAGGAACACCTCGTAGTCCATCGACAGGCCGAAGACGATCGCGAAGATCATCACCGGCACGAACGCCTCGATCGGGCCCGGCTGCGCGCCGAACCAGCCGTCGCCGAACACCAGGGTCATCACGCCGAGGGAGGCGCCGATGCTCAGCAGGTTCAGCAGCGCCGCCTTGAGCGGGATCAGGATCGACCGGAACACCACCATGAGCAGCAACGCCGAGAGCCCGACGACGACCAGCACGAACAGCGGCAGCCGATCGGCGACGGCACCGGCGAAGTCGGTCGCGGCCGCGACCGAACCGCCGACGAGGTAGTGACCCGGCAGCGTCGGCAGGACGTCGGCGCGCAGGCGCGTCACCAGTGCGGCGGTCGCTTCGTCCTGCGGTGACGTCGTCGGGAAGACCAGGACGGTCTTGCCCGTCGGCGGCAGGACCCGGGCGATGCCCGGGGTGTCCGCGAGTTTCCGCTGCAGCGCGACGGTGTCGCCGTCTTCGGTGACGATCGCGAGCGGGCCGGTGAAGCCCGGGCCGAAGCCCTCGGCCAGCAGGTCGTAGGCCTGCCGCGTGGTGGATCCGGCCGGGTCGGTGCTCGCGTCGGCGAACCCGAGGCGCATCCCCGCGGCCGGAATGGACAGTCCGATGAGGACGGTCAAGCCGATGGCGAGCGGCGCCAGCGGACGGCGCTGGACGCCGTCGGCGAGCCGCCGCCAGGCCTTGCCGTGTTCCTTCCGGGCAGCGTGCCGGCGGATGCCGCGTTCGAGCCGCTTGCCGAACAGCGACAGCAGCGCGGGCAGGAGCGTGACGGACGCGAGCATCGTCATCAGGACGGTGAGCGCGACGGCCAGCGCGACCCCGCGCAGGCCGCCGAGTCCCAGCGCGAGGAGGCCGAGCAGAGCGATGATCACGGTCGTCCCGGCGAACAGCACCGAGCGGCCGGCGGTGTCGAGCGCCCGCCGCGCGGCCGCGTCACGGTCGTGGCCGGCGAGGATTTCGTTGCGGTAGCGGGAAAAGATCAGCAGCGCGTAGTCGACGCCGACACCGAACCCGACCAGCATCATCAGCGGCGAGGTGTAGCTCGCGATGTCGACGAAGTGCGAAACGACCGTGATCACGCCCAGTGTGCTGCCGACGGCGAACACCGCGGTGAGCACCGGCAACCCGGCCGCGAGCAGGGAGCGGAACAGGAACACGAGGATGACCAGCGCGGCGAGCAGGCCGACGCCCTCCGCGGGGCCGCCGCTCTCGGAGATCCGCTCGATCGGGTCCCCGGCGAGCGCGACTTCGACCGGCCCGGCCCGCTTGGCCGTGTCGGCGAACTTCACGATGTCGTCGTAGGGGAGGTCGGTCGAGGCCGCGTCGAAGGTGACGGTGGCGTAGCCGATCCGCCCGTCGGCCGAGAGCGTCTCGAGCGGCTCGGTCACCGATCGCACGTGCGGCAGGGACCGGACTTCGCCGAGCATGGTGGCGATCGGCGCGCGGTTCGCGGCGAGCCCGCCGTCGGCCTTCAGCACGATCTGCGCGCTCGCGCCCGATTGGGC
Source organism: Amycolatopsis sp. NPDC051716 (assembly GCF_040681595.1). Taxonomy (NCBI): domain Bacteria; kingdom Bacillati; phylum Actinomycetota; class Actinomycetes; order Pseudonocardiales; family Pseudonocardiaceae; genus Amycolatopsis; species Amycolatopsis sp. NPDC051716. Next base: position 302,968 of record NZ_JBFAZA010000007.1, read on the forward strand.
GGTGTGGTCGAGCAGGTCCACGACCTGCTGGGATTCGGTGCCGGGCAACGAGTTGTCGTCGTGGAACGCGCTGCCGGCCAGCTGCGAGGTGAACGTGACGCCGATGAGGATCAGCGCCCAGAGCGCGACGGCGAGCCACCGGTGGCGTTGCGCCCAGCCGGCCAGCCGCGCCAGGGCGCCGCCGGGGGTACGAGTGATGGTGTCCATGGTGGACAAGGATTCGCGAGCGGGGCCCTACCGCGCGTCGCGCAGCGGTGGACACTTCACGTCCTCCCGGCGGTGTCCCTTAAGGCCGTTCCCGTACTCCCGGGGGAGTACGGGTCAGGGTGCCAGCCACCGCGGCGTCACCGCGCCGGACTCGTAGGCGAGGACGACCAGCTGCGCGCGGTCGTGCGTGCCGGTCTTGGTCATGATGCGGCTGACGTGCGTCTTCGCCGTCGCCGGGCTGAGGGTGAGCTCGCGCGCGATGTCGTCGTTCGACAGCCCGGCCGCGACCAGGGACAGCACTTCGCGCTCGCGGTCGGTGAGCCGGTCGAGCGCGGGCGACGGCGCTGGGCGGGTACCGCGCGCGGCGAATTCCGCGATCAGCCGCCGGGTGATCGACGGCGCCAGCAGCGCGTCGCCGCGGGCGACCACGCGCACCGCGTGGATCAGCTCCTCGGGTTCGGTGTCCTTGACCAGGAACCCGCTCGCGCCCGCCCGCAGCGCGCCGTAGACGTCCTCGTCGAGGTCGAACGTCGTGAGGATGACGACCTTGGTGTGCACGCCCGGGTCTTCGAGGAGGTGGCGGGTCGCGGCGAGGCCGTCGAGCACCGGCATCCGGATGTCCATCAGCACGACGTCGGGGTGGTGTTCGTGGGCGGCCTGCAGTGCCTCGCGGCCGTCCGCCGCCTCGGCCACGACCGTGATGCCGTCCTCCCCGTCCAAAATGGACCGGAAGCCGGCGCGGACGAGCCGCTGGTCGTCGACGAGCAGGACCCGGATCATCGGCCCATCATCGCACCGGCAGCCGGGCCCGCACCCGGTAGCCGCCGTCTTCGCGTGGCGCCGCGGTCAGTTCGCCGCCGAGCGCCCGCGCGCGTTCGGTCATCCCGCGGATGCCGTTGCCCGCCGGGGCCGTGCCGCCGCGTCCGTCGTCGTCGACCGCCACGGTCAGCTCGTCAGGGCCATAGCCGAGCCGGACGATGACGGTCTTCGCGCCGGCGTGCTTGGCGACGTTCGTCAGTGCCTCCTGCACCACCCGGAACGCCGCGTGCTCGACGTCCGGTGGCAGCTCCCGGGCGACGCCGTCGATCTCGGTGCGCACGGTCAGCCCGGACGCGCCGACGGATTCGGCCAGCTCCGCCACCCGCTGAAGGCTCGGGCCGCCGGTCCGGCGGAGCATGCCGAGCGTCGCGCGCAACTCCTGGAGTGCGGTCTTGCTGGCGTCCTTGATCGCCCCGAGCGCTTCCTCGGCCTGCCCGGGGTCACGGCGGTGCAGCGCGGCACCGGCCTGGACGTTGATCAGCGCGAGGTGGTGGCCGAGGACGTCGTGCAGTTCGCGGGCGATGCGCAGGCGTTCGTCGGTCGCGCGCGCCCGGGCCTCGGCCTCCTTGGTGCGCTCGGCCTCGGCGCGGTAGTGCGCGACGGCACCCCCGGCGACCAGGGCGACGAACCAGCCGGTCATCAGGAAGAACGCGAAGTTGTCGACGTGCCGCCCGGTCCGCGAACTGATTTCGCCGGCCGTGACACCCGCCATCGCGGCGACGACGAGCGACGCGGCCCCGCGGATGCGGCCGGCCGCGGCGGCGTTGTAGAGCGCGTAGGCGAAGGCGAGCAGGACGAGGCCGTCGGGATCGGTGAGGGGGTAGTAGAGCGCGCAGCAGCCGAGCGCGAACCCGGCGACGCTCAGCGGGTACCGGCGCCGGAAGAAGAGGGCGGCGCAGCAGAGGATGGTGAGCACCCACCCGAGCGCGGCGTGGTGGGCGGGCTTGGCGCCGTCGTTGAGGACGGCGAAGAGCGAGCCGACGAGCACCGCGACGACGACCGCGAGCTCGGCTGCGTACCGCCGTAGCCAGGACATCCGCCGAGTCTAGGCGGCGGCCGTTGTAACAAAGGGTCTCCGCGCCCCGACTACGCGGCATTGTTTCGTGGCGCTAAGGAGTCTCGGTGAACAAGAAGCTGGCGTGGGTTTTCGCCGCGGGTCTGCTGGTCGCGGGCTGTGGCGCCGGCGCGGTGCCGCAGCAGAACACCGGGCACCTGGGCGTGGTGGACGCTCCGGCGTCGACCTCTTCGACGCCCGCGTATTCCGTTCCGGTCACGACCGAGGCCCCACCCACGACGTCCGAGGCACCCACCGTCACCAGCGTGCCGACGACACCGCAGGCCGTCGCGCCCAAGGCGACCGCGCCCAAGGTGACCGCCCCGAAGACGACGGCGCCGAAGCCGGTGGCGCCGAGGACCACCGCGCAGGCCGCGCCCGCGCCTGCCGAATGCGGCGCCGACTACTACCGCAACTCGGACGGCAACTGCGTCCACCGGCCCAGCGACAACCCCGCCGGCGCGACGGCCCTGTGCAAGGACGGCACCTACAGCTACAGCCAGCACCGCTCGGGCACCTGCTCGGGCCACGGAGGCGTCCGAACCTGGTTGTGACGAGAACCGCCATCCGGGCAGAAATCCCTCAGTGCGTAGGTACAGTGCATGAAGTTGCATGATGCGTACTAAGTACACACTGGGGGTGTGGTGGTGTCCCGTTCCGCGCCGTCCGGTCGCGCGATCGTCGTGGTGCTCGCCTCGTGCGGGCTCGTCGCGTCGTTCATGCAGACGCTGGTCGTGCCGCTGATCCCGGTCTTCCCGCGGCTGCTGCACGTCCCGGCGGCCGACGCGTCCTGGGTGGTCACCGTGACGCTGCTGGCCGCGTCCGTGATCACCCCGGTCAGCGGGCGGCTCGGCGACCTGTACGGCAAGCGGCGGATGATCCTCGTGAGCCTCGGGCTGCTGATCGCCGGCTCGGTCGTGTCCGCGACGACGAGCGCGCTCGCGTTCCAGATCCTCGGCCGCGGGCTGCAGGGTTGCGCGATGGGCGTGATCCCGCTCGGCATCAGCATCATGCGTGACGAGCTGCCGCCCGAACGCGTCGGCGGCGCCATCTCGCTGATGAGCGCGACGCTCGGGGTCGGCGGGGCCATCGGCCTGCCGGTCGCGGCCGTGGTCGCCGAGAACGCCGACTGGCACGCGCTCTTCTGGACCGCCGCCGGGCTCGGGCTGGCGTGCGCGCTGCTGATCCTCACCGTGGTGCCCGAGTCGTCGGTGCGCACGCCCGCGCCGTTCGACTACTTCGGCGCGTTCGGCCTCGCCGCCGGGCTGCTCTGCCTGCTGCTGCCGGTGGTCAAGGGCGGCACTTGGGGCTGGGCCAGCGCGCCGACGCTCGGGCTGGCCGCGGCCGCCGTCGTCATCCTGCTCGGGTGGGGCGCCTACCAGCTGCGCCGCCGCGATCCGCTGGTCGACCTGCGGGTGTCCGCCCGCCGCCCGGTGCTGTTCACGAACTTCGCGTCGATCATGGTCGGCTTCGCGCTGTACGCCATGGCGTTGTCGTTCCCGCAGCTGCTGCAGGCGCCGGCGTCGACCGGCTACGGACTGGGCCAGACGATGGTCGAGTCCGGTCTCACCCTGGCCCCGAACGGCCTGGTGATGATGCTGCTTTCGCCGGTCTCGGCGCGGCTCATCGCCCGGTTCGGCCCCCGCCCGACGCTGATGAGCGGCGCGCTGGTGATCGCCGCCGGGTACGCGTTCGCGATCGTGCTGATGGACAACGCGCTCGAGCTGATCACGGCGTCGGTGATCATCGGGGCCGGCGTCGGCATCGCGTACGCGGCGATGCCCGCGCTGATCATGGGTTCGGTGCCGGTCACCGAAACGGCGTCGGCGAACGGCCTGAACTCCCTGATGCGCTCGGTCGGCACGGCGATCTCCAGCGCCGTGATGGCGGCGATGCTGGCCCAGCTGACGATCAGCGTGGGCGGGCTGCCGGTGCCGTCGCTGGCCGGCTTCCGCGCGACGTTCGCGGTGGCGGCGGGCGCCGCGCTCGCGGGTGCGCTGCTGGCGGCGCTGGTCCCGAAGCGGCGGACCGCGCCGGAGCTGGTCGTCGTGGGTTGAGGGCCCAAACGTCTACATCGTCTGATGATCAGCGCGGAATTTCTCCTCGATTTCATACATGATTCCTTCGGCTGTTCCGCTGCCGTGAATGGTGTTGATCAAGTAGCAGAGCTCGTAAAGTGCAATCACCCAGAGGAGCGCCTCGCGTCCGTTGATCGCCCTCGGTATTTGAATGCGATGCTCGGTGGCAAAGCCATGTACTTGTGCGGCCCACAGGCTTCCGACGACGAATGGAAGTTCTGCGTGTGCTGCCTCGCTGATTTGCCTGTGCAGCCTGTGAACGAGATATTCGGCGACCAACTTGGTCTCTGTGCTGCCGTCTTTCATTTCGCAGGGAATTTCCCCGCGGCCAAGCCCTGATCCTGGCAGGATAATGTCGATCATTAGTATGCAGGCGCCGGCTATGCCGGGTCGGTTGGGAGGAAGCTCGTTCGGGATTATGCGGATTGAGTCATCGTTGATAAGCATTTCCTCGATTAATTTGATAGTGATATTCAATGCGCCTGGAAATGGTGGCCCATTGTTGCCGCGAACTGCCAAAATGCTCTCTGCGATGTCCGGGCTGACCAGGGCACTTATTCGCCTTCCGTGGCGCGATATGTGGACAATCTGATCACCTGTTTGAGTGGCGTTCAATAGTGTTGTGAACTGTTGGCGAGCTTCTCGGATGCCAACCTCGGATTCACTGATCACGTTTTCGAACCAGGGCATGCGGTGAAGCTAGCACGCCGGGAACTCTGCGGCGGGTGCCGATGTGTACACATCGAAAAAGCGAAGTTTTTCGCGCCGCGTGCATACTGGCCGTAGCTTGTACGGCAGCTGAAAGGAAGAGCCGAGGTGGAGACCGAACCCGGACATGACGAGGTGCAGAATCATCACCACCCGGCACGCCGCTCGATCATGAGACTGGCCGTGTCGGATTGGGGCGCGACCGCACGCCTCGTCGTGCTGATGGCCGTAGGTGTGCTGCTCGTCGCCCTGGCCATCGGGCTACTCCAAGTCGACGTCGTCGTCGGCCCGGTGCAGATCACCCACCACACGTGGTGAAGGAGCTGGTCGCCGTCTAGTTCTTGCGCGCCACCAGAGCCAGGCCGCCGCACTCCGTGGGGTCGGGCGGCATTTCCGCGGGGTCCTCCGGGCGCCACTCGGGGATGAACACGATGCCCGGGTCGACGATCTCGAAGCCGTCGACCAGGGCCCGGAGCTCGTCGGCCGAGCGCGGCGTCACCGGATTCGCGCTCTTCTGGTACATCGCGACGGCGCGGGCCGTGTCGTCGCTCTGCTGCTCGTAGGTGGCCGAGGACAAGGCGAGGTAGCTGCCGGGCGCGAGCGCGTCGCGGTAGGCGGCGATCAGCCGGGCCGGGTCGCGCTCGTCCGGGATGAAGTGCACGAACAGCGCCATCACCACCATCACCGGCTGGTCCAGGTCCAGCATCATCTCGGTGATGTCGTGTTCGAGGACGTCGTCGGGGAACTCGGCGTCGGCGTGCACCATGGCCGCGTTCTCGTTGTCCTCCAGCACGATCTCGCTGTGCGCCACGGCGACCGGCTCGTTGTCGACGTAGACGACCCGCGCCTTCGGGTCGACGGACTGGGCCACCTCGTGCACGTGTCCCACGGTCGGCATGCCGGAGCCGATGTCGAGGAACTGCCGGATGCCCTGGTCCAGCCCGAACCGGATGGCCCGGCGCAGCCACTGCCGGTTGAGCCGCGCCCGCTCACGCGCGTTCGGCTGCGCGGCCAGCACCTGCTCGGCGAACATCCGGTCGACGGCGTAGTTGAGCTGCCCGCCGAGGATGTAGTCGTACACGCGCGCGGCGTTGGGCTTGTCGAGGTCGATGCCCCGCCGCGCGTACTCGTCTTCGCTCATCCGCCGCTCCCCGGAGTCAGGTGTGACGCGAGAATAGCCGTCAGCCGGCGCGCTGGTCCTTGCGGACCACCAGCGCGAGCTGGCTCGCCCGCTCAGGGTGGTCGCCGGCCTGGCCGGGGTCGTCCGGCCGCCACTCGGGGGTGAAGACGATCCCCGGCGGCACGAGCTCGTAGCCGTCCACCAGCGCGCGCAGCTCGTCACGTGATCGCGCGACGACGTCGGTGCCGCTCTTGCGGTACAGCTCCGCCGCGCGCCGGACCTCCTCGCCCTGGCCCTCGAACGTGCCCGACGACAGCGCCAGGCAACTGCCCGGGACCAGCGGGCCGAGGTAGGCGGCGATCAACCCGGCCGGGTCGCGCGAGTCCGGGATGAAGTGGATGAACGCCGCCATGATCACCATCACCGGCTTGCCGAAGTCCAGCAGCCGCTCGGTCGTCGGGTGCTCGAGGACGGAGTCCGGGACTTCGGCGTCGGCCTGCACCATTTCCGCGTTGTCGTTGTCCTTCAGCACGATCTCGCTGTGCGCGACCGCGACCGGCTCGTTGTCCACGTAGACCACGCGGGCTTCCGGGTCGATCGCCTGGACGACTTCGTGCACGTGCCCCACGGTCGGCATGCCCGAGCCGATGTCGAGGAACTGGCGGATGCCCTGCTCGACACCGAACCGGACGGCGCGGCGCAGCCACCGCCGGTTCAGCAGGGCCAGGTCCCTGGACTCCGGCCGCACCTCGAGGATCCGCTCCGCGAACTCCCGGTCGATGGCGTAGTTCAGCTTGCCGCCGATCAGGTAGTCGTACACGCGAGCCGCGTTGGGCTTGTCGAAGTCGATTCCGCGCTTCGCGTGCTCGTCGGTCATCGGGCGAGGATAGTCGGGTTCAGAGCAGCGGCGGCACCGCCGCATCGATGAGATGCGGGCCGGGCTCGGCGAAGGCCCGCTGCAGCTGTTCGGCGAGTTCTTCGGCGGTGGTCGCGCGCGATGCGGGCACGCCCATGCCCTCCGCGATCTTCACGAAGTCCATGTCCGGCCGGGAAAGGTCGAGCAGGTCGTTCGCCTTCGGGCCGCCCGAGGCCGCGCCGACGCGCTGCAGCTCCAGTCGCAGGATCGCGTACGCGCGGTTGTTGAGCAGCACCGTCGTGACGTTCAGGTTCTCCCGCGCCTGCGTCCACAGCGCCGAAATCGTGTACAGCGCACTGCCGTCGGACTGCAGGTTCAGCACCGGCCGGTCCGGCGCCGCGACGGCCGCCCCGGTCGCCACCGGCATGCCGTAGCCGATCGCGCCGCCGGTCAGCGTGAGGACGTCGTGCCGCGGCGCCCCGGCCGTCGCCATCGGCAGCAGCAGGCCGGACGTGTTGGCCTCGTCGGCGATGATCGCGTTGTCCGGCAGCAGCGCGCCGATCACCTCGACCCAGTTCTGCGGGGTCAGCGGGCCGCTGGGCAGCGCCGGCCGGGCCGCCTCCGCCAGCACGGGCTCGGTGTCCGCGGCGACCAGATCGGCGACCTCGGCCAGCGCGCGCGTGACGTCCTGCCCGACCGACGCCAGCGTGTGCACCCGGGCGCCTTCGGGGACCAGATCGCTCGCCTTGCCCGGGTAGGCGAAGAAGGACACCGGTGCCTTCGTGCCCGCGACGATGACGTGCTTGATCCCGTCGAGCTGGTAGGCGACCTGCTCGGCGAGGTAGCCGAGCCGCTCGATCGACGGCAGCCCGGCGCCGCGCTCCAGGCGCGCCGGGAACGTCTCGACGAACACCTTGGCGCCGGTCGCGGCGCCGATGCGGCTCGCCGCACGCAGGCCGTCCTCGCGGCACGCGCCGCCGCCGATGAGCAGCGCGACCGGCTCCCCGGTGCCGAACACCGCGGCGATGTCCTTGACGGTCGTGGCGTCGACGGCCTGCGGCACGCGCGGCGGGATCGGCGCACACGTCTCGCCGCCCTCGCCCCAGGACGCGTCGGCGGGCAGGATCAGCGTCGCGACGCGGCCGGGCGCGTCCTGCGCGGCGGCGACCGCGGCGGCGGCGTCCGCCCCGACGTCCTTGGTGTGCTCGGAGCGGCGCACCCAGCCTTCCAGCGAGCCCGCGACGGCCTCGATGTCCGACTCCAGCGGCGCGTCGTACTGCTTGTGGTAGGTCGCGTGGTCGCCGACGACGTTGACGATCGGCGTGTTCGCCCGGCGCGCGTTGTGCAGGTTCGCCAGGCCGTTGCCCAGGCCGGGGCCGAGGTGCAGCAGAGTCGCGGCGGGCTTGCCCGCGATCCGCGCGTACCCGTCGGCCGCACCGGTGACGACGCCTTCGAACAGCGCGAGCACGCCCCGCATTTCGGGGACGGTGTCGAGCGCGGCGACGAAGTGCATCTCCGACGTGCCGGGGTTCGCGAAGCACACCTCGACGCCGGCGTCGACCAGCGTGCGGATCAGGGATTGGGCGCCGTTCAGCTCACTCATGCCGTTCCTTCGGGGAAGAGAACGCCGGGGTTGAGGATCCCGGCGGGGTCGAAGCTCTGCTTGATCCGGCGCATCAGCTCGATCTTCGCCGGGTCTTCGAGTTCCTGGTGGTAGTGCGCTTTGGTGCGGCCGAGGCCGTGCTCGCCGGAGATCGCGCCGCCGAGTTCCATGGCGTACGCGAAGATGCCGGTCAGCAGCTGCTTCCGCTTGGCGTCGTCCTTGCAGAAGATGCCGAGGTGGACGTTGCCGTCACCGGCGTGCCCGCAGCCGATCGCACCGCCGCCGGCGGCCATGGCCAGCTCCCGCGCCTTCGAGATGAACTGCGGCATCGCGGTCCGCGGCACGACGACGTCGATCACGTCGTCGGCGCCGGCCGCTTTCGCGGTCCAGAAAGCCTTCTCGCGCGCTTCGATGAGCTTGCGGGCCGCGTTGCCTTCGAGGACGTAGACGTCGGTGGCGCCCAGTTCGCCGAGCAGCTCGCCGACGGTTTCGACGTCCTCCGCCAGCCGGCCGGCCTCGCGGTTTTCCAGCGCCACCACGAGGTACGCCTCGCTGCTCTCGCGGATCTTGTCCGGCACGCCCAGTTCGAGCTTCTCGTTGTAGACGATGGCCGCCATCGTCAGGTTGTCGATGTACTCGAGGATGTGCGGCGCGAGCCCGCTGGAAAGGATCTCCGGCACGGCGGCCATCACCTGGCCGAAGTCGCCGAAGGGGGCGAGCACCGTGGCGCCGTGGGCCAGCCGCGGGTACAGCTTGACGGTGATTTCGGTGGCCAGCGCGAGGGTGCCCTCGGAGCCGATGATCAGCTGCGTGAGGTCGTAGCCGGTGGAGATCTTCGACGTCTTGCCGCCGGTCCGGATGATCTCGCCGGTCGGCAGCACGGCCTGGAGGCCGAGCACGTTGTTGCGGGTGACGCCGTACTTGACCGCGCGCATCCCGCCGGCGTTGGTCCCGACGTTCCCGCCGACGCTCGCGCTCAGCTCACCGGGGTAGACGGTGTAGCCGAGCCCGGCTTCGGCGGTCTTGGCGTCGAGTTCGGCGAGCGTCACGCCCGGCTGGACGACGGCGACGTGGTTCCCGGTGTCGACTTCGAGGACGGTGTTCATGCGCTCGAAGGAGATCAGCAGCCCGTCCGCCACCGGCCGGGCCGCCCCGGACAGCCCGCTGCCGGAGCCGCGGGCGGTCACGGGGACGTGGTGTTCCGAAGCGGTCTTCAGCAGCTCCGCGACTTCTTCGGTCGTTGCCGGCTTCGCGACGTACGCGGGCTTCTGCGGCTCCGCCGCCAGCGCTTCGTCGTGCGCGTAGTCCTCCGAGATCGCCTCGCCCGTGAGCAGGTTTCTGTCCCCGACGATCTCGGCCAAGCGTGCCGCCACGTCGCCCATCGGCAGTTTCTCCTCCGCGCAGTCGCTGTGGTTACCGCAGCGTAGTACGTACCGGCGGTACGCCGCCATGAAGGATTTTCACGTTTCTGCGCGGAGGAGATCCGGTGGTCAGTTCGCCGTGGTCAAGGCGTCTTGCAGCAGCGCCAGCGCCTGCCGGGCGACGACGTTGAACAGGCCCATGGTCGTGTCCGGCCGGGCGAAGAGGACCAGCAGGATGGCGCCCTGCACGGGAAAGACGCAGACGTGCCCGAGCGAGCCCTGGAACATCGCTCCCCGTGCCTCGCCCAGGCCGGCCTGGTCGATGAACCTCGTGGCGAGCCCGACCGCGGCGGCCGCCATGGCCGCCACGCTGTCGTCTTCGATCTCCTGCGTGTCGCTGGCCAGCAGCAGGCCGTCGCGGCTCGCCAGCAGGAGCCCGGTGATGTTGGCCCGGTCGACCTTGTCGCGGATCTCCTGCAGTGCCTTGGCCACGGCCGCGGCCTCGGGGTGGGACGGCTGGACCTGCTGCGGTGGCGGGAAGTTGTGGGCCGCGCCTTGCCTGCGCGTCGGCAGGGGGATCGGGGTGCCGGGTACCTCGGCGGGCATCCCCGTCACACGACCAGCTCGGCTTCGATGTTCTTCAGGTAGTGCCGCGCCAGCGCGAGGTTGGCCCGTTCCCGGTCCAGGACGAGGTACAGGAACAGCGCGGAGTCGACCTTGGCCGGCCTCAGCAGGCGGATCAGGTGGTACTGGCGGCCCAGGGTGATGAGGATGTCCTCGATCTCGTCGTTGAGCCGGAGGGCGGCGATCACCCGCAGCTTGGAGCGGACGACTTCGGTGTTGCCCGCGGCCGCGGTGTCCAGGTCCAGCCAGTCGCCGCCACCCAGTGTCCCGAGCGCCATCCCGCTTTCGTAGTCGACCAGGGCGGCTCCCACCGCGCCGGAGATGGAAAGGGCTTCCTTCAACGCCGTTTCGATGTTCATGTGGCTCGTCTTCTCCTTGGTCCCGACGCCGCGACGTGCCGACCCCAGTGGTCAGGTCCGATCACCCTAGGGTCGCGTGATCTGTCCGGATATCCCCGAACGGCGTAATCGAACTGCTCTGTTCGCGCTATCAGGTCACGCAGCGTAGAAGTCGAGGATTTAGCTCAGGCTAAATCTCTGGCGGGTGACGGGGATGGCGGCGAAGCTTCCGGCATGACCTCGACGTACACCTTCGAAGACGGCCTTTCCGTGCACCGCTTGGGTTTCGGCGCGATGCGGCTGACCGAGTGGGACCACGTGAAGGACGGCGCCCGGTCCGTCGCGCGCCGCGCGGCCGAGCTCGGCGTGACGTTCTTCGACACCGCCGACGCCTACGACCTGGGCCTGAACGAAGAGCTGCTCGCCGATGCGCTCCACCCGTACCCCGGGCTGCTCATCGCGACGAAGTGCGGGCACGCGCGCCCGAGCCGCGGCGAGTGGGTGCCGCTCGGCCGGCCCGAATACCTCCGGCAGCAGGCGGAACTTTCGTTGCGGCGCCTGCGCGTCGACCGCCTCGACCTGCTGCAGCTGCACCGGCTCGACCCGCAGGTGCCGCTCGCCGACCAGATCGGCGCGCTCGCCCGGCTGCGGGACGAGGGCAAGGTCGCCCGGATCGGGTTGTCCGAGGTCAGCGTCGCGCAGCTGGCCGAAGCGCGCGCCATCGCGCCGATCGCGAGCGTCCAGAACCGCTACAACTTGACCGATCGCGCGTCCGGCGACGTGCTCGGCTATTGCGAGCGCGAGGGCATCGCGTTCGTCCCGTGGCTCCCGATCGCCCGCGGTGACCACGCCACGGCGGGCGGGGTGCTCGCCAAGGTCGCGGCCGGCCTCGGCGCGACGCCCGCGCAGGTGTCCCTCGCCTGGCTGCTGCGCCGGTCACCGGTGGTGATCCCGATCCCGGGGACGTCGTCGATCCCGCACCTGGAGGAAAACTGCGCCGCCGCGGACGTCGCGCTCGCCGACGATGATTTCGAGCAGCTGACCGCGCTGGGCTGACCGCGGTCCGGCCGCGGGGAATCCGCGGCCGGACCGTGTTTCAAGCACTGTTTCAGGCGCGCGCGAACGAGAGCGTCTCGCCCTCGACACCGCGCAGCCACAGGTCCTGCGCGGCCGCCGCCATCTCGGCCAGGCCCTCCTCGATCGTGGCGAACACGTTGCCGGGCACCCAGCCCGCGTCGCCGTTGATCAGCAGGTTGTTGCGGCCGTAGAAGATCGCCAGGTCGGTCGCGCCCTGGTCGCTGTGCGCCTCGCTGTCGTCGTCGTAGCCGTACGCCGGGTTGCCGATTTCCCACGCCTCGAAACCGAAGTAGACGACGTCGCCGGGGATCGGCGTGATCGTCGGGTTCTCCCGGCCCGGCTTGGGTTCGGCGAACGGCGGCACCAGCGTGTAGACCTCGTTGCGCGCGTACTTCGCGTGGTAGGCGGAACCGCTCTGCGGCAGCGCGTCCCAGACCGCTTTGCAGGTCCGCGGTGCTTCGTCGTCCAGCAGCCGGGCGCGGCAGGAGACACCGCGCTTGTCGAGGGTGATCGTGAGGTACCGGGCCATGCTCAGCTCCCCGTGACCGAGGTGACGACCTCGCCCCAGATCCGCAGCGCGTCGTCGACCTGCTCGGCGGTGACGACCAGCGGCGGCACCATCCGGACGACGTTCATGTACGGCCCGCAGGTGAGCAGCAGCAGCCCGCTCTTCGCCGCCGCCTGCTGGGCGGCCTGCGCGGTGGCCGTGTCGGGCTCGCCGTCGGCGGTGCTGAACTCCGAGCCGACCAGCAGCCCGAGCCCGCGCACCTCGCCGATCGCCGGCGTCTTGTCCGCGATCACCCGCGCGCCTTCGAGCAGCTGGCGCCCGCGCTCGGCGGCGTTCCCGACCAGGTTCTCCCGCTGGATGACCTCGAGCGTCGCGATCGCCGCGGCGCACGAAACCGCGTTGCCGCCGTACGTCCCGCCCTGCGAACCCGGGAACGCCTTCGCCATCAGCTCCTGCGAAGCGGCGATGCCGGACAGGGGGAAGCCGCTGGCCAGGCCCTTCGCGATGAGGACGACGTCGGGGGAGACGTCGAAGTGGTCGTGGCCCCAGAACTTCCCGGTGCGGCCGAAGCCGGTCTGGATCTCGTCGACGACGAGCAGGATGCCGTGCCGGTCGGCGCGCTCGCGCAGCCCGGCCAGGAACTCGGTGTTCGCCGGGACGTACCCGCCCTCGCCCAGCACGGGTTCGACGAAGAACGCGGCGGTCTCGTTCGGCGCGCAGACGGTCTGGAACAGGTAGTCCAGCTCGCGCAGGGCGAACTTCGTCGCCGTCTGCTCGTCCCAGCCGTAGTGGTAGGCGTACGGGAACGGCGCGACGTGCACACCGGCCATCAGCGGGCCGATGCCGGCGCTGAACCGCGTCCCGGACGTCGTCATGGTCGCGGCGGCGACCGTCCGGCCGTGGAAGCCACCCTGGAAGACGATGACGTTCGGGCGGTTCGTCGCCTGCCGCGAAAGCCGCAACGCCGCTTCGACGGCTTCACTGCCCGAGTTCGCGTAGAAGAGCGAGTCGAGCCCGCTCGGCAGGACCTCGCCGAGGCGTTCGGTCAATTCGAGGAGCGGCTTGTGCATGACCGTCGTGTACTGGCCGTGGACGAGCTTGCCGATCTGCTCCTGCGCGGCCCGCACGACGTGGGGGTGGCAGTGCCCGGTGCTCGTGACGCCGATGCCGGCGGTGAAGTCGAGGTGGCGTTTGCCCTCGACGTCGTAGAGGTAAACCCCTTCACCGTGGTCGACCACGACGGGCGTTGCCTGCTTGAGCAGCGGAGAGAGCTGGGCCACAGCGTGCTCCTCGGTCGGTCTGGGCGGGTTGTCGATTGTTGACAATATCCATAGCATGGCTCTCGGGACAACACGTGAGGAGCAAGTCGGGATGAGCGCGAGCACCGAGTCCGGCGTCGTCGAGGCGGTCGGCAAGGAACTGTTCATCGGCGGCAAGTGGGTCGCCGCCCAGGGCGGCAAGACCTTCCCGGTGGTCGACCCGGCCACCGGCAACGAGCTTTGTCACGTCGCCGACGCCTCGCCGTCGGACGGCGTCGCGGCGCTGGACGCCGCCGTCGCGGCGCAGGCCGATTTCGCGAAGATGGCCCCCCGCGAGCGCGGCGAAATCCTGCGCCGCGCCTTCGAGCTGCTGATGCAGCGCCAGGAGGAACTGGCGCTGCTGATGACCCTGGAGATGGGCAAGCCGCTCGCCGAGTCGAAGGGCGAGATCGCCTACGCCGCGGAGTTCTTCCGCTGGTTCGCCGAGGAGGCCGTCCGCATCGACGGCGGCTACGCGACCGCCCCCAACGGCGCCGGCCGGTTCCTCATCACGAAGCAGCCGGTCGGGCCGACGCTGCTGATCACGCCGTGGAACTTCCCGATGGCGATGGGCACCCGCAAGATCGGCCCGGCGATCGCCGCGGGCTGCACGTCGGTGATCAAGCCCGCCGCCCAGACGCCGCTGTCGATGCTCGCGCTGGCCGGCATCCTCGCCGAGGCCGGCCTGCCCGAGGGCGTGCTCAACGTCGTCACGACCAGCGACTCCGGCGGCGTGATGGAGCCGCTGATCCGCGACGGCCGCGCCCGCAAGCTCTCCTTCACCGGCTCCACCGGGGTCGGCCGCAAGCTCCTGGAACAGTGCGCCGACAAGGTCCTGCGCACGTCGATGGAGCTGGGCGGCAACGCCCCCTTCCTGGTCTTCGAGGACGCGGACATGGACGCCGCCATCGACGGCGCCATGCAGGCGAAGATGCGCAACATCGGCGAGGCCTGCACCGCGGCGAACCGGTTCTACGTGCAGCGCGGCGTCGTCGAGGAGTTCGCGCGGCGGCTGACCGAGCGCATGCGGGCGCTGCCGATGGGCCGCGGCACCGAGAAGGACGTCGTGGTTGGCCCGCTGATCGACGAGAAGGCCGTCGAGAAGGTGACCGAGCTGGTCAAGGACGCCACCGACCGCGGCGCTCGGATCCTCACCGGCGGCTCGGAGGTCGACGGGCCGGGGCACTTCTACCCGGCCACCGTGCTCACCGACGTCCCGCAGGAAGCGCGGCTGACGCACGAAGAGATCTTCGGGCCGGTCGCCCCGATCACCGCGTTCGACACCGAGGAAGAGGCCATCGCGAAGGCGAACGACACCGAATTCGGGCTCGTTTCCTACCTCTTCACCAGCGATCTCAAGCGCGCGCTGCGGGTCTCGGAGGCCCTGGAAGCCGGCATGATCGGGCTCAACCAGGGCATCGTGTCGAACCCGGCGGCACCGTTCGGCGGGATCAAGCAGTCCGGGCTCGGCCGCGAAGGTGGTTCGGTCGGCATCGAGGAGTTCCTGGAGACCAAGTACATCGCGGTCGCCCTGTGAGCGCGTACCGCCTGGCGAGCATCCCGGGCGACGGGATCGGCGTGGACGTCACGGTCGAGGCCCGCAAGGTCCTCGACCGGGCGGCCGGCCTCTTCGATTTCTCGTTGGAGTGGACCGAGTTCGACTGGAGCTGCGAGCGGTACGCGCGGCTCGGGTCGATGATGCCGGACGACGGGGTTTCGCAGCTCTCGGCGTTCGACGGGATCCTGCTCGGCGCGGTCGGCTTCCCCGGCGTCCCGGACCACGTTTCCCTGTGGGGCCTGCTGATCCCGCTGCGACGCGCGTTCCAGCAGTACGTCAACCTGCGCCCGGTGCGGCTGCTGCCGGGCACGACGTCCGTGCTGGCCGGGCGGAAGGCCGAGGAGCTGGAGCTGGTCATCGTCCGGGAGAACTCCGAAGGGGAGTACTCGGCGATCGGCGGGCGGCACAACGCCGGCCGGCCGGACGAATTCGTGCTGCAGGAGTCGGTTTTCACGCGCGTCGGCGTCACCCGGATCATCCGGTACGCGTTCGAGCTGGCCCGGACGCGGTCTTCCCGCGTCTGCTCGGCGACGAAGTCGAACGGCCTGATCCACTCGATGCCGTTCTGGGACGAGATCTTCGCCGAGGTCGCGGCGGAGTTCCCCGACGTCCACAGTGAACAGATGCACGTGGATGCCCTGGCGGCGCGGATGGTGCAGGCGCCGGACCGGCTCGACATCGTGGTGGCGTCGAACCTCTTCGGCGACATCCTCAGCGACCTCGCCGCCGCGATCACCGGCGGGCTCGGCATGGCGCCGTCCGGCAACATCAACCCATCGGGTGAATTCCCGTCGATGTTCGAGGCGGTCCACGGGAGCGCTCCGGACATCGCGGGGCAAGGGATCGCCAACCCTGTCGCCCAGATCCTGGCGGCCGCGATGCTGGTCGAACACCTGGGCGAAATCGTTGCGGCGCAAGCGATCCGCGCCGCGGTGGACCGGGTGCTCGACGAGGGCCGGGTGCGCACGCCGGACCTCGGCGGCACGGATACCACAGAACGGCTCGGCACGGCGGTGGCCGAAGCGCTGGGCTGAGTTTTTGTCGGTGCCCTCCGGCACGGTGGTTCCCGAGCCCACCGAGGGGGAGGAGACACCGATGTGCTTCGAGTGCGAGAACCGGGACAGATCCGGTTACCTGGAGCGGCTTCGCGGCGGCGTGGCCGAGCGGGGCTGGCTGGTGCAGGGAGTGGAGGGAGCCGGGCCGTACCCGCCGTGGGCCTACACGATCGGCCTGAGCGGGTACGGCCTGCCGGAGCTGGTGGTGACCGGCCTCCCGCCCCTCGCGGCCGGCGGCCTGCTGAACAACCTGGCCGCCCAAGTCCTGCGCGGCTCACCACCGACGGCGGGCGAGCGCATCCCGCTGCCCGACGGCCCCCTGGTCGAGGTCGTCGAGCTCACGGAGCCGTCGGTGCACCTGGTGTTCGCGGCGGCGCTGTACGACCCGGAAATCCGCGCGCTGCAACTGGTCCACGCGGACGCCCAGGGCCGCTTCCCCTGGTCCCCCGACTACCGTGACGGCCGCGCCGGCCAGCCGGTCCTAGGACCCCGCCATGCCCACTAACCAGCCCCACTCGCCCCCCGAATTCCCCCACCAGCCACCCGAGTCGACCCTTCAATCACGCGAGTCGACTCTCCAATCACGCGAGATGCCCGCCCAATCACGGGAGTTGCCCGCCCAGCCACGCGCGTCGTCCACTCAGGTACGCGAGTCGACCGTCCAAGTACGCGAGTCGACCGTCCAGGTACGCGCGTCGTCCACTCAGGTACGCGAGTCGACCGTCCAAGTACGCGAGTCGACCGTCCAGGTACGCGCGTCGTCCACTCAGGTACGCGAGTCGAC
>NZ_JBFAZA010000007.1:320114-343529 GCF_040681595.1 Amycolatopsis sp. NPDC051716
CCGTCCAGGTACGCGAGTCGACCCTTCAATCACGCGAGTCGGCTCTCCAATCACGCGTGTCGGCCCTGCGATCACGCGTTTCCCGGTACCGGCGGAGCTTCCCCGTCCGTCAGGCTCGTGCCCGGCGCGAGTCGCTGCACCGCGTCCTCCATGTGGGCTTCCAGCAGCGCCAGCGCCGTCTCCTCGTCGCCGTCGCGCAGGGCTTGGATCAGCTTCGTGTGCTCGTCCACCCGCTCCTCGACCCGCTGGTACGTGCTCTGCAACGCCGTCAGGCACATCCGCGTCTCGATCAGCAGCGTCCGGGCCATCCGCACGAGCCGCTTGCTGCCGGAGGCGTTGATGAGCGCCTCGTGGAACTTCAGGTCCGCGGTGGAGAGCGCGGTGGGGTCGTCCTCGCTCGCCGCGGTCGCCATCTCGGTGACGGTCTGCTCGAGCACGTCCGCGATCCGATCGCGGTCGCCGCCGCGCAGGGCGCGCAGCATGGCGGCTCGCTCGATCGCGGACCTGGCGGCGTAGATGTCGTAGACGTCGCCCGGCTCGAGGTCGATCACGAACAGCCCGCGGTGCCGTTCACTGCGCAGCAGCCCTTCGGACACCAGGTGCTGCATGGCTTCCCGGAGCGGCCCCCGTGACACCTGGAACCGCGCGGCCAGCTCGCTCTCGCCGAGCTGGGTGCCGGGCGGGAGGGCGCCCGTCATGATCGCGTCACGCAGCTGGCGCGCGATGACGGCGGCCGTCGACTCGCGGCTCACCGGTTCGATCTCGGGCAGCATGCCCGGTGGCAGGGCCATCTCAGGCGCTCCCGTCCGGCACGTGCCGGAAGAGCGCGCCCAGCGAGCGGACGAGCCGGTGCCGGCCGGTCAGGCGCAGGCCCTCCCAGACCGTGACCTGGTTGGCGGTCAGCACGGGCTTGCCGAGCGCGGCCTCCACCGCGTTGATCTCGGCGAGGGTGCGCATGGCGGTGTCCGGCACGAGCACCGCGTCGGCGTCCGGGTGGTCGTGGCTCACGGCGAGCGCGAGGACGGCTTCCGGGCTCAGCGCGCCGACCTCGGCCGCCGTGACGATGTCCGCGCTGGCCATCGAGACGACCTCGATGCCGCCGGCCTTGAGGAAGTCGACGAACAGCCGGGCGATGTCGTCCGGGTAGCTGGCGGCGACGGCGACCCGCTTGACGTCCAGGGCACGCGCGGCGTGCACGAACGCGAAGGAGGTGCTGGAGGCCGGGACACCGGCGACGGCGGCGAGGCGGTCGGCCTGGTCGCGGGCGCCCTCCCAGCCGTAGACGAAGCTGCCGCTGGTGCACGCCCAGATGACCGCGTCGGGCTCGTGCTTGGCGAGGAGGGCGGCGCCGTCGGCGAGGCGGGCCTCGCTGCCGAGGTCGAGCAGCTCGGCCACCGCGTGCTTGTCGGTGCCGTAGATGTGCTCGACCGCCAGCCGGATGTCGCCCTCGTCGACGGCCATGCCGCCGAGCAGCTGCTCGGCCAGCGGGTAGTCGTCTTCGGCCGCGTGGTCGGGGTAGATGAAACCGATGGTGGTCACGGAACCTCCGGAGGGGACGCAAATTGTCGACAATCCTAGAGGGAAGGTCAAGGAAAACCGTCACGACACGTCACGAAGCCACCTCCCGGCTCCGACGATGGGGAGGTGCATCCGGCGCAGGCACGCCCACATCGTCAGCTGGTTGGCGGTGAGCACCGGTTTGCCGAGCGCGGCTTCCAGGGGCTCGATCAGGTCGTAGGTGGGGAGGTTGGTGCAGCTGACGAAGATCGCTTCGGCGTCGCCGTGGTCGGCGGCGAGGATGCGCTCGGCGATGGTCCGGTAGCTGACCTTCCAGATGCCGCCGCCCAGGCCCAGGTGGTCGCTGGCGACGGTCGCGACGTCCAGCTCGGCGAGGAAGCCGTGCAGGGCGGCGGTCAGGTCGGCGTCGTAGGGGGTGAGCACGGAGACGCGGTGGAGGTCGAGCTGGTGCAGCACTTCGGCCAGAGCGCCCGAGGTGGTGACGGCGTCCGGCGCGCCGGCGTCGCAGATCGCCTTGGTCAGCGAGCGCTCGTAGTCGACGCCGTTGACGAAGCTGCCCGACGTGCAGAGGTAGGCGACGACCTCGGGCTCGACGTGCAGGACGTCGCGAGTCGCGCTGGCCAGGTGGTGGCTGTCGCTGACCAGGCGGGCCATCTCCATGCTGACCGGCACGGGCTCGTAAGGCGTGCGGGCGAGGTGGAGGGACACCTCCATCGGCACCCAGCGCCAGAGCTCGCGCTCCAGCGCGAGGTCGAAGGGGGCGATGACGCCGATGCCGCGTTGCGCCAGCGGGCCGTCGAACGCCAGGAAGTCGAAATCCAAGGCTCAGCCTCCGGAATACGTCCGTACTTGACACGTCCGGTGCTCCGGGGGTCGTTCCTCGGATTGTTGACAATCATACGAGTGACTTTTACCGTGTCAACGTGATCGCCTCGGAACACCGGGAAGCTCCCGTCCTGGCCGTGCTCTGCGGCGAGTCCCGCCCACCGGACATGCGTGCTGTCGAATCCGGGGCGGTCGTGCGTTACACGGACGCGGCGGGCCTTGCCGAAGCGTTGTCCGGAGCGGACGCCCTCTTCGTCTACGACTTCCTCTCCACGGCCGTGCCCGGCGCGTGGCACGCGGCCGACCGGCTGCGCTGGCTGCACATCGCCAGCGCGGGGGTCGACCCCGTGCTGTTCCCCGGGCTGCGGGAGAGCGACGTGGTCCTGACGAACTCGCGGGGCGTCTTCGACGACGCCATCGCGGAGTACGTGCTGGGCGTCGTACTCGCCTTCGCGAAGGACTTCGCGCGCTCGCACGACCTGCAGCGCGAGGGCCGCTGGCTGCACCGCGAGAGCGAACGGATCGCCGGGCGGGAGGTGGTGGTCGTCGGCACCGGGCCGATCGGCCGGGCGATCGCGCGGCTGCTGCGTGCGGCCGGGATGCGGGTGAGCGGCGCCGGGCGCCGTGAGCGCACCGGCGATCCCGACTTCGGCGTGGTGCACGAGTCCGCGCGGCTCACCGAAATCCTGCCGCACGCCGATTACGTCGTCGCGGTCGCGCCGCTGACCGAGCACACGAAGGGCATGTTCGACGCGCGCGCGTTCGCCGCGATGAAGCCGTCGGCGCGGTTCGTCAACGTGGGCCGGGGCGAGCTGGTCGTCACCTCCGACCTGGTCGCGGCGCTCGAAAGCAAGACCATCGCCGGGGCCGCGCTCGACGTCTTCGACACCGAGCCGCTGCCGGCCGAAAGCCCGCTGTGGACGCTGCCGGACGTGCTGATCTCGCCGCACATGTCCGGGGACTTCGTCGGCTGGCGGAACACGCTGGTCGAGGTGTTCACCGAAAACTTCCGCCGGTGGCGCGCTGGGGAGCCGCTGCGCAATGTCGTCGACAAGACGCTCGGCTACGTGCCGTCGGGGAACCAGGGAGCCGGATGAACGACAGGATGCTGACCGCCAGCGAGCTCGTCGCCGCCTACGCGACCGGTGAGCTTTCGCCGGTCGAGGCGACGCAGAACGCCCTGCAGGCCATCGAAGCCCGGGACGGTGAGTGCAACGCGTTCTGCCTCGTCGACGCCGATCGCGCGCTGGAGCAGGCGAAGGCGTCCGAGGTCCGCTGGCGGGACGGTAACCCGATCGGGTGGCTCGACGGCGTGCCGTCGTCGATCAAGGACATGTTCCTCACCCAGGGCTGGCCGACCGTCCGGGGCTCGAAGAGCATCGACCCGGACCAGCCGTGGGACGTCGACAGCCCGGTCGCCGCGCGGATGCGCGAGGCCGGCCTGGTGCTGCTGGGCAAGACGACCACGCCCGAGATCGGCTGGAAGGGCGTCACCGACAGCCCGCTGTGCGGCATCACGCGCAACCCGGCCGACCCGTCGAAGACGGCGGGCGGGTCGAGCGGCGGCAGCGCCGCGGCCGTCGCGGCCGGGATGGGCGAGCTGTCGGTCGGCACGGACGGCGGTGGCTCGGTGCGGATCCCGGCGTCGTTCTGCGGCATCGTCGGGCTGAAGCCCACCCACGGCCGGATCCCGCTCTACCCGGCGAGCCCGTTCGGCCCGCTCTCGCACGCCGGCCCGATGGCGCGGTCGGTGGACGACACCGCGCTGCTGCTGGACGTCCTGTCGCTGCCCGACCCCCGCGACCCGGCCGCGCTGGCGCCGCCGGTGGGGTCGTTCCGGGAGGCCGTCCGGCGGGACGTGCGCGGCCTGATCGCCGCGTTCTCGCCCACGCTCGGCTATGTCGACGTCGACCCGGAGGTGGCCGCGATCGTCGCGGCTGCGGTCCGCGCGCTGGGGGACGCCGGCCTGCACGTCGAGGAGACCGATCCCGGGTTCGCCGACCCGAAGCCGGCGTTCGACGTCCTGTGGTCTTCGGGGGCGGCGAAGCTGCTGGACTCGTTCCCACCCGGCTCCGAGGAGCGGACCGACCCCGGGCTGCGGCGGGTCTGGGAACTCGGCAAGAAGTGGTCGGCGAGCGACTACCTCGACGCGACCGCCGAGCGCGCCGCGCTGGGCATCCGGATGGGCGAGTTCCACACGCGCTACGACGTGCTGATCACACCGACCATCCCGATCGCGGCGTTCGAGGCCGGGCACGACGTGCCGCCGGGCAGCGGGCTGAGCGAATGGCCGGAGTGGACGCCGTTCACGTACCCGTTCAACATGACCCAGCAGCCGGCGATCAGCGTGCCGGCCGGGCGCACGTCGGCGGGACTGCCGGTCGGCCTGCAGATCGTCGGGCCGCGGCACTCGGACGACCTCGTGCTGGCCGTGGCGAAGCTGCTGGAGGAAGTGCGGCCCTGGGCGCTCGCCTGACCACACGTGAGGGTGAAAGCCGGACCGGAGCCGGCGAAGCTGTGCCACTCTCGGCCGGATGAACGCTCCAGGCTGGCGCTACGAACAAGCCATCCCGACCGTCGACAGCACCGGCGAGCCGACGCGGGTGGTGGTCGGCCTGATCGAGCAGGGCGACCGGTTGGCCGCCGCGCTGCGAGTCGACGACGGCAAGGCGGCGCTGGTCCCGCTGGAAACGGGCGGCGAGCTGCTGAAGGCCCTGCGCGAGACGCTGGAGAGCTGGTGGCGCCTCGACGGCCACCGCGACCTGACGTCCGGGCCGCGCGTGGGCCGTTAGCTTCAGCCCGGGCCGGCCGGCGCCCGGCGGACGAGCCCCCGCACCTGCGAGCTGCACAGCACGAGCGCCGTCGCGACGACGACCAGGGCCGCGCCGCCGAAGAGCGTCGCCGACCGGCCGGCGTGTTCGGCCAGCGGGCCCGCGGTGATCTGGCCGAGCGGCATCGCGACGAACGAGCCGAGCATGTCGTAGGAGTAAACGCGGGCGAGCTTGTCCGGCGGGATGTTCTCCTGCAGCGACACGTCCCACGCGACGGAGAACTGTTCGAGCGCGACGCCCGAGAGGAACATCGCGGCCAGCAGCGGCAGCAGGTACGGCGTCTGCCCCAGGGCCAGCATCGGCAGCGCCGCGGCCATGACCACCGCGACGCCGGTGAAGAGCATCCGCCGCGGTTGCCAGTGGGCGGCGAGGACGCCGCCGAGCAGCGACCCCGCGGTCTGCGTGGCCAGCGCGAACCCCCAGCCGGTGCGGCCGAAGGTGTCGTCGGCGACGAGCGGGCCGATCACCAGCAGCGCACCGGCGGTCGCCGCGTTGACGATCATGAACTGCAGCACCACCAGCCACACCCACGCGCGGGCGCGGAACTCCCGCCAGCCTTCGGCGAGCTCGGCGAGCGGACGGCTGCCCGGAACGCGTTCGCCGCGCGGCAGCCGGATCCGCCGGTAGGCCAGCGCGGCGGCGAGGAAGAGCAGCGCGTTCCCGGCGAGCGCCCACCCGGAGCCGGCGAAGGCGACGAGGACGCCGGCCAGGCCGGCCCCGGCGATGCGGCCGGTGTTCGCCAGCAGCCGGACCAGGGCGTTCGCCTGGGTGAGCAGGGCGCCGGGCACAGTCGACGGCGTAAGGGCGGCGGCCGCGGGCAGCGAGATGGCCGAGACGGCGCCGTTGACGAACCCGAGCCCGGCCAGCAGCGGGATCGAGGCGAATCCACAGAGGACACTCGCGGCCACGGCGGCCTGGGTGAGGGCGGCGGCGGTTTCGGTGCCCTGCAGGATGACCGACCGCGGCAGCCGGTCGGCCAGCATCCCGCCGAACAGCAGCAGAAGCACGTTGGCGAGCGAACGAGCCCCGACGACGAGCCCGAGATCGACGGCGGACCCGGTGAGATCGACGACGGCGAAGGCGAGCGCGAAGGGAGCGACGGCGTTCCCGAACTGCGCGAGGCTCCGGCCGGTGACGAGGGCGCGGAACGGAGCTTCCCGCAGCGGCGCGACGAGTGAGGTGGTCACGGGCGCGGCCCCGGCCGGAGAAGAGGTGGCAGGCAGCGGAGGGGCGGGTTGGTGCGGTGTGGGTCGCTCATCGGCGCGCTGCGCCGGGCCGCCGGTGGCGGGCAGCGGAGGGGCGGGTTGGTGCGGTGTGGGTCGCTCATCGGTGCGGTGCGCCGGGCCGCCGGTGGCGGGCAGCGGAGGGGCGGGTTGGTGCGGTGTGGGTCGCTCATCGGTGCGGTGCGCCGGGCGGGCGGTGGCAGGCAGCGGAGGGGCGGGTTGGTGCGGTGTGGGTCGCTCATCGGTGCGGTGCGCCGGGCGGGCGGTGGCGGGCAGCGGAGGGGCGGGTTGGTGCGGTGTGGGTCGCTCATCGGCGCGCTGCGCCGGGCCGCCGGTGGCAGGCAGCGGAGGGGCGGGTTGGTGCGGTGTGGGTCGCTCATCGGTGCGCTGCCCCAGGCCGGCGGCGGAAGGCAGCGCGGTGCGGGTCGCTCATCGGCGCTGGGCACCCGGGAGGCACATGGCTTCAGCCAACCACCGCTGTCAACGGCTTAAAGCACGTACGTCGTGCCGTCCGAAGGCAGCGAAGCGCCCGCGGCCAGCACCGCGGCGTGCTCGGCCGATGCCGGGTCGAGCACCGGGTTTGTGTTGTTGACGTGCGTGAACGCCCAGGGCCGCCCGGCCACCCGGGGCAGGATCGCGGTGATCGGCAGGTGCCCCATCGCGAGCTGGTCCGGGCCGCCCACCCCGGCCATCTCGTCCGGCGCGTAGAACGTCCCGTCGAGCAGGACGAGAGAAGCGTCCGCGACGAACGCGTCGAACCCGGCGGGCCAGCTGCGCAGGCAAGGCGCGTACACCAGCACACCGCCCGTCGCCGGGTCCGAGATGCGGTAGGCGACCACCCACGGGCCGCCGGAATCGGCCCGGGCGTACTTCGGCCGCTTGTCGCTCACCGGCAGCACCTCGACCCGCAACCCTGGAACGTCCACAACGGACGACCATGTCCAGCCGCTGTAGCCGTCCACGATGGCACGGAACGGCGACAGCGCGGACAGCGCCGCCGGTGGCGCCCACACTGGGAGCCCGCCCGACTCGCGCAGCATCAGCAGGCCCAGCGCATGGTCGAGTTCGGCGTCCGTCAGCAGCACGCCGCGCAGCGGGATCTCACGCGGCCCCGGCCCGGCCCGCAGCTCCGGCGTCCCGAGGATCTGGGCGCGGATGTCCGGCGAGCAGTTCAGCAGGTACCAGCCGGCGCCGTCCGCGCTGATCGCGACGCAGTCCTGCGTGCGCGGCTCCAGAACCGAAACACAGAGGCGGCACGCGCAGTTCCATTGTGGACACCCGCCACCGGCCGCGGTGCCCAGCAGGATCACCTTCACCGGCGCATGACCAGGTCGGCCACCGGGGGACGGGACAAGATCAGATCGACCGCGCCGCGTTCGGGCGAGCGCGAGCACACCGGGTCCGTGGCCGCGGCGTCGCCGGTGAGCAGGAACGCCTGGCAGCGGCAGCCGCCGAAGTCGAGTTCGCGGCGGTCGCACGTGCGGCACGGCTCGGTCATCCAGTCCTCGCCGCGGTAGGCGTTGAACGACGAGGAGTCGTACCAGATCTCGGCCAGCGGGGTGTCCCGCACCGAGGACAGCGACAGCGTCGAGATCGCCGACGCCGCCGGGCACGGCAGCACGGTGCCGTCCGGGGCCACCGTCAGCTGCCGCGCACCCCAGCCGTACATGCACGGCTTCGGGTACGGCTCGTGGTAGTCGGCGACGACGTAGACGATCTCCATCGTGCCCCGCAAGCGCGCGATCGCCGCGCGCACCACCGGCTCGGCGGCGGCCAGCTGCGAAGCCGTCGGCATCAGTGCGTCCCGGTTGCGCAGCGCCCAGCCGTAGTACTGCGTGTTCGCCAGCTCCAGCCGGTCCGCGCCCATCCGCTCGGCCAGCTCGATGATCCCGGCCAGCTGGTCGTGGTTGCGCCGGTGCAGCACGACGTTCAGCGACAGCGGCAGCCCGGACTCCTTCACCAGCGCGGCCGCGAGCAGCTTCCGGTCGTGCGCCTTCGCGCCGGCCAGCAGGTCCGCCCGCTCCCGGGTCGCGCCCTGCGCCGACAGCTGGACGTGCGCCAGCCCGCGCTCGACGAGGTCGTCGAGCCGGGAAGCCGTCAGGCCGAGCCCCGAAGTGACCAGGTTGACGTAGCAACCGAGCCCGCTCGCGTGCGACGCCAGTGAAGGCAGGTCCGGCCGCAGCAACGGCTCGCCGCCGGACATGTGCACCTGCAGCACACCCAGTTCACGGGCCTGGGACAGCACCGACAACCAGTCCTCAGTGGACATCTCCGCGGAGCGGGAAGCCAGTTCCACCGGGTTCGAGCAATAAGGACAGTGCAGCGGACAGCGGTGGGTCAGCTCGGCCAGCAGGCCCAGCGGCGGGCTCACGTCCATGCGACGACCCGCCGTTCGCCCAGCCGGGACAGCACGGCAAGGACGTCTTGGGCGACCACGCCGGAGTAGCGCCCGGAAAGCGCCGTCGTGATTTCGGTGACGGACCGGGCGCCGTCGCAGAGTTCGAGCACCGCGGCCGCGGTGGCGTTCGGCACCAGGACGCCCTCGGGGAACAGCAGCACGTGCGTCTCCCTCACGTGGTCGAAGGACAGCCGCACGCCGCGGCGCAGCTGCGGAACCGAATCGGCGGTGATCACGCGGCCGCCCGTTCGATCGCGTCGAGCATCGACCACAGGACGTCGCACTTGAACGCCAGCGCGGCGATCGCGCGGTCCTGCTGTTCGCGCGTGACGCAGTGGCGGACCACGATGTCGAGGGTGTCCTTGCCTTCGCCGGCGACCTTGTCGATCCGGTTGGTGAAGTAGGCGAGGTCTTCCCGGTCGATCCACGCGTAATGCGCGAGCATGTCCGCCACGCGCTGCTGCATCAGGTGCCCGGCGAACATCTCGGTCAGTCCCGACGCGACGGCCTCCCACCAGGGTTTCGTCCGCGCGAAGGTCACGTAGGCGTCCACGGCGAAGCGGACGCCGGGAGCGACGTGCCGTTCATCGAGAACCTCGTCGCGGTCCAGGCCGGCCGCCGTGCAGAGCCGCAGCCAGCGTTCGATCCCGCCGGTGCCGGCGCTCACGCCGTCGTGGTAGACGATCCGGTCGAGCCACTGGCGGCGGATCTCCGGCAGCGGGCAGTTGCTGATGATCGCCGCGTCCTTCTGCGGCAGCACGCACTGGTAGTACCAGCGGTTCGCCGCCCAGATCCGCAGCGCGCGCTCGTCGAGCTCGCCCGCGTGCAGCCGGCGGTGGAACGGGTGCGTTCCCCAGTACCGGCCGGACAGACCGCGCAGGGCGTCGATGAATGCGCTTTCCGAGAGTGGCTCGACCGGCATCCGTCAGTCCGCCATGCGGGCCGCGTAGGCGGTGACCTCCATCGGGGTTTCGTACTCGACGAAGTCGGGGGTCGTCCACTCCTCGGTCATGTCCTGCTCCTCTTTCCGGGGGCTGATCGTCGCCACCCTAAGAGCGCGCGGAGCGGACTGACCAGCCAGTTCGGAAAGATTCCTTCCGATGGGGGAGCCGACGTGTCGGTGAGCGGGCTACCTTACCGCAGCTTCGAGTTCCACCAGGGCCGTGTCGAGGTGGGTCAGGATCCGCTGCAGGTGCGGGACGCTGCGGCGGCACCCCGTGACGCCGAAGTCGAGGTGGTCGCCGTTGCTGGTCAGCGTGATGTTCACGGCCTGGCCGTCGAGCAGCACCGACGCCGGGTAGATGCCGTCGAGCTGGGCGCCGTTCCAGTACATCTGCTTGCGCGGGCCGGGGACGTTCGAGATCACCAGGTTGAACGGCGGCCGGGTGTTCTTGACGATGCCCGGGATCGGGGAGGCGCCGAGCTGAGCGACGTTCACCGCCGACAGCAGCAGCGTCTGCACCGGCGTCAGCTCCGAGAACAGCCGCTTGCCGTTGCGCATCGACTGGTGGATCGTGACGAGCCGCTTGCCCGCGTCCGGCAGATCGGTGGCCAGGTTGCACAACAGCGCGCCGATGTTGTTGCCCGCCGCCTCGCCGGGGTCGTTCTGACGCCGCAGCGACACCGGCACCATCGCGATGAGCGGCGCGTCCGGCAGCGCGCGCTGTTCGATGAGGTAGTCCCGCAGCGCGCCCGAGCACATCGCGAGCACGACGTCGTTGCGCGAAACCCCGGCCGCGGTCGCCACCTGGCGGACGCGGTCCAGCGGCCACTTCTGCGCCGCGAACCGCCGCGCGCCGCCGATCGGCACGTTGAGCATCGTCTTCGGCGCCTGCCCCGGCAGCGTCAGCGTGTGCTCGCCGAACGCCTCCCGCGCCACCTTCATCGCGGCGGGCGCCAGGCTCGCGAGCTGGTTGGCCGTCTTGCCCGCGGTCTGCAGGAACGACCGCGGGCGCTTCACGCGTTCTTCCCCGGGCTTGCGCCGGCTGCCCCACCACGGCGGGCAATCCATGTCCGCGGGATCGTCCGACAGCGTGCCCTGCAGCTGGCGCAGCGCCGAAACGCCGTCCATCAGCGCGTGGTGGACCTTGGTGTAGACGGCGAACCGGCCGTCGTCGAGCCCCTCGATGAGGTGGGTCTCCCAGAGCGGCCGGTGCCGGTCGAGCAGGGTGCTGTGCCAGCGAGACGTCAGCTCCAGCAGCTCGCGGACGCGGCCCGGCCGCGGCAGCGCCGAGTGCCGGAAGTGGTAGTCGAGCTCGAGCTCGGCGTCGTTCGCCCAAGCCACGTGCCCCATCGTGTTGACCGGCCGGGCCGGGCGGCGCCGGAACACCGAGCGCATGTTGTCCGATTCGAGGAGGTTGGCCCGGACGTCGCGGAGGTAGTCGTCGCCGGCGCCCTCGGGTTTCTTGAACAGCTGCAGACCGCCCACGTGCATCGGATGCTCGCGCGTTTCGACGAGGAGGAACATCGAATCGGTCACGGGCATCATCGCCATGGGACATCACCTTCCGAGCTCGGCACGCCGACTCTACGCGCTCGGTGGCCGCCGGTGGATCACGTTCTACTCTGGCGAGTATGACCACCCGCGGCACCGGGGAAACGTCCTTGCCACCGACGGCCGGCTGCGTCGTGATCGGCGGTGGCGTGATCGGCGTCAGCTGCGCGTTCCGGCTCGCCGAAGCCGGCGTGCGCGTGCTGCTCCTCGAGCGCGGCGAACTGGGCGGCGGCTCGACGGCGAAGGCCGCGGGCGGCATCCGGTCGTCGTTCACCAGCCGCGTCAACGTCGAGCTCGGCCTGCGGGGGCTGGCCGCCTACAGCGCTTTCTCCCGGGACTTCGGCACCGAGATCGACTTCCGCCGCGACGGCTACCTCTACCTCGTCACCGACCCGGCCGACGTGCCCGCGTTCGAACGCTGCGCCGAGCTGCAGCGCGAGTACGGCGTCCGCAGCCACCTGCTCGGCCCCGGCGAAGCGAAGAAGGTGCTCCCGCTGGTGGAGACCGACGGCGTCGTGGCCGCGCTGTGGTCACCGGATGACGCCAAGGCGACGCCGGACGCGGTCGTCCAGGGCTACGCGAGAGCGGCCCGCGCGCACGGGGCGACGCTGCGGACCGGCGTCGAAGTCACCGGGATCGAGCGCGACGGCGACGAGCTGACCGGCGTGGTCACGACGGCGGGGTTCGTCCGGACCGGCGCGGTGGTGTGCGCGGCCGGCGCGTGGTCGGGCCGGATCGGTGAGCTGGCCGGGCTGGACCTGCCGGTGCGCCCGTTCCGCCGGCAGGTCGTGTTCACCGGGCCGGTGCCCGGGCTGCCGGACTCGGTTCCGCTCACCATCGAGATGCCGTCGGCGTTCTACTTCCACCGCGAGGGCCCCGGGCTGGCGATGTCGTTCTCGGAGGACGACGGCGTCCCGGGCTTCGGCACGCGGTACGAGCCGGGCGAGTGGCTGCCGCGGCTGGCCGAGCTGGCCGGCCGCCGGATCCCCGCCGTGCTCGACGCCGGCGTCCGGACGGCCTGGGCCGGGCTGTACGAAATGACGCCGGACCGCAACCAGATCATCGGGGAAAGCGTCCTGCTGTCGCGGTTCTTCTACGCGACCGGCTTCTCGGGCCACGGTTTCCAGCTGGGCCCGGCCACCGGCGAGCTGATCCGGGACCTCTACCTGCGACGACGGCCGGCGGTGGACATCGCCGAGCTCGACGTCCGCCGGTTCGCCACGGGCGTGGCGAGGGCGGAGCTCAACATCGTCTAGGGGCCGATTGCCAGATCGTTCAACGATCTGGCAGTATCCGGGTCGTGGCTGTGAGTGGTGCTCGGGAGCTGGTGGACGCGCTGGAAGCGCTCGGAACGGAGATCGTCTTCGGCCTTCCGGGGGTGCACAACCTGCCGCTGTGGGAGGCGCTCGGGGAAACCCGCATCAAGCTCGTCGGGGTCCGCCACGAACAGACCGCCGGGTACGCCGCCGACGGCTACGCCCGCGCCACCGGCAAGCTCGGCGTCGCGCTGGTGACCACCGGCCCGGGTGCGGCGAACACCCTCGGCGCGGTCGGCGAGGCCATGGCGTCCGCGGCCCCGGTGCTGGTCATCGCCACCGACATCCCGTCGACGCTGCGGCGCCCCGGCGTCGTCCGCGGCGTGCTGCACGAGACCTCCGACCAGCAGGCGATGTTCGCGCCGGTCACCAAGGGCGGCTTCACCGTGCGGGCCGCCGACCAGATCGGCACCACCGTCCACCGCGCCGCCCGGCTCGCGCAGCTGCCGCAGAGCGGCCCGGTCTACCTCGGCGTGCCGACCGACTACCTGCGCGAACAGGTGCCGCACCGGCGTCCGCCCGCGCCGCACCGCAAGCCCGACGTCGACGTCCCCGACCTCGCGCGGGCCGAGGCGATGCTGTCCGACGCGCGGCACCCGCTGATCTGGGCCGGCGGCGGCGCGCTGCGGTCGGGCGCGGGCGACGCGATCGGTGCTCTCGCCGAGAAGCTCGCCGCGCCGGTGATCACCACGTTCGCCGCCCGCGGGCTGCTCCCGCTCGACCACCCGTGCCTGGCGCCGAACCCGGTGCACACGCCGGAGGTCGGCGAGCTGTGGGACGAAGCCGACGTCGTGCTCGCCATCGGTACCGACTTCGACGGCCTGATGACGCAGAACTGGCGGATGCCGAAGCCGCCCCAGCTGATCGCGGTCAACGTCGACGCCGACGACGCCGCCAAGAACTACCAGCCCGAGCTGACGCTCGTCGGGGACGCGCGCTCGATCGTCGAGCGGCTGCTGCCGAAGCAGCGGGCCGGGCTCGACGACATGACGCTGCGGCTGGCCGGGATCGGCCGGCGCGTGCGCCAGCGCATCCGCGACGAGGAACCGCAGGCCTACGACTTCCTGTCCACTTTGGACGAGGTGCTGCCGACGGACGCCGTGCTCGTCTCGGACATGTGCGTCGCCGGGTACTGGGTCGGCGGCTTCCACCGGGTGCGGGCACCGCGCAAGCTCGCCTACCCGATGGGCTGGGGCACCCTCGGCTACGGCTTCCCGGCGTCGCTCGGCGCCGCCGCGGCCGGCACCGGGCGCGCCATCTGCATCACCGGCGACGGCGGTTTCCTCTACGGCTGCGGCGATCTGGCGACGCTGGCCCAAGAGCAGCTGCCGGTCACCGTCGTCCTGGTCGACGACGGCGGGTACGGGATGCTCCGCTACGACCAGGACCGTGAGGGCCTGCCGCACCGCGGGGTCGACTGGGACAGCCCGGACTTCGTCGGCCTCGCCCGCTCCTTCGGGATCCACGCCGACCGCGTCTCCGGCTTCGGGCGCGCGTTCCGGCGGCTGCTCGGCGAGTTCGTCGAGTCGGACGAGCCGAACGTGCTGGTCGTGAAGGCCAAGCTCAAGCCGCCGCTCAACACCTCGCCGCGGTGGTACCGGACATGAGGATCGGCGTCGACATCGGTGGCACGTTCACCGATCTCTGCGCGGTGGACGAAACCGGGATCGTCGCCGTCGGCAAGGTCCTGACCACGCACGACGAGCCGGCCCGGGCGGTCGAGGAGGGCCTGGCCGCGCTGCTGCCGGACCTCGGCGCCGTCGAGCAGGTGGTGCACGGGACGACGCTGGTCACGAACGCCCTGATCGAGCGCACGGGCTCACGCACCGCGCTGCTGGCCACCGCCGGCTTCCGCGACGTCCTGGAGATGCGCCGCGAGCACCGGTACGAGCTCTACGACCTGCACCTGGAACTACCCGCGCCGCTCGTGCCGCGGCACCTGCGGTTCGACGTCCCGGAGCGGATCCTCGCCGACGGGTCGGTCCACATCGGACTCGACGAGGAGTACGTGGCCCGGCTCGGCCGGGAGCTGGCGGACCGCGGGATCGAGGCCGTCGCGGTCTGCTTCCTGCACGCCTTCACGAATCCGGCGCACGAACGCCGGGTGGGCGAGATCCTCGCCGAGATCGCGCCCTCGCTGCGGGTGGCGCTGTCGTCCGAAGTCGTCCCGGAGATCCGCGAGTTCGAGCGGGCGTCGACGACGGTCGCCAACGTCTACGTCCAGGACCTCACCGAACGCTACCTGCGCGACCTCGAACAGCGGCTGCGCCGGCTGGGGATCGGCCGCGCGCCGCACATCATGCTGTCCAACGGCGGGCTGGCCACGGTGGACACCGCGGCCCGGCACCCGATCCGCATCCTCGAGTCCGGGCCGGCGGGCGGGGCGCTGGCGGCGGCCGCGGTGGGCCCGGCCGACCTGCTGGCCTTCGACATGGGCGGCACCACGGCGAAGCTGTGCCTGATCGCCGGCGGCACGCCGTTGGTGACGCACCAGTTCGAAGTGGACCGCAAGTACCGGCTGCTGCCCGGCTCCGGGCTGCCGGTGCGGGTGCCGGTCACGGACATGATCGAGATCGGCGTCGGCGGCGGCTCGATCGCCCGGATCGACGCGCTGGGCCTGCTCACCGCCGGCCCCGACTCGGCGGGGTCCGAGCCCGGCCCGGTCTGCTACGGCCGCGGCGGCACCGAGCCCACGGTCACCGACGCCGACCTAGTGCTCGGCTACCTCGACGCGGGCTACTTCCTCGGCGGTGGCATGCTCCTGGACGCCGAGGCCGCGAGAGCAGTGCTCCGCGAGAAGATCGCCGATCCGCTCGGTGTGAGCGTCGAAGAGGCCGCTTGGGGCATCCACACGAGCGTCAACGAAGACATGGCCAACGCCGCGCGGGTGCACGCCGTGGAGCGCGGGCACGACCCGGCGAAGCTGCCGATGTACACCTTCGGCGGGGCGGGCCCGGTGCACGGCGTCGGGGTCGCGCGAGCGCTCGGGGCGCCCTCGGTCGTCGCGCCGCCCGCCGCCGGGGTGCTGAGCGCGGCCGGGTTCCTCACCGCGCCGCTGGCGTTCGACTTCGTGCGCTCGGCCCGCGCGGCCGTGCACGATCTCAGCCGGGAGCAGGTCGACGCGCTGTTCGCCGAGATGGAGGCCGAGGGCGAAGCGCTGCTGGCGAAGTCCGGGGTGGACGAGGTGACGCACCGGCGCATCGCCGAAATGCGCTACGCCGGGCAGGGCTACGAGATCCGCGTTCCGGTCCACGACGGGCCATGGCCCGGAACGCTGATCGACGAGTTCACCCGTACCTACCGCGCGCTCTACCAGCGTGGCGGGCCCGAGGTAGGCGTCGAGGTGCTGAACTGGCGGGTCGTGTCGAGCGGGCCGAAACCGGCCGTGACCCTCCGGCTGACCTCGTCCGACGCGCGGGGGGAGGCACGCAAGGGCACGCGCCAGGCGTACTTCCCGGCGGCGGGTGGATTTGTCGGCACGGCGGTGTTCGACCGGTACCGGCTGGTGCCGGGAACCCGCGTCGACGGACCGGCCATCGTGGAGGAACGCGAGTCCACCGTGGTCGTCCCACCCGGCGCGCACTGCGTCGTCCGGACCGATGGCGCGCTGGAGGTGACAGTGTGAGCCCCGCCGACGTATTTCCTCCCGCGGAGGCGGCGATGGGCACGGATCCGATCCTGGCCGGGCTGTTCGGCCACCGCCTGCACTCGATCCTCGCCGAGCAGCAGAACGCGCTGGTCAACACGGCCTTCTCCGCGGTCGTGCGGGAGTCGTTCGACCTCGCCTGCGCGGTGTTCGACTCGCGCGGCGAGATGATCGGCCAGTCCGTCGGCGGCACGCCGGGGCACATCAACGCGATGGCGACCGGCATGCACCACTTCGTCGCGGCGTACCCGCCGGAGACCCTCGAACCCGGCGATGTGCTGCTCACCAACGACCCGTGGCAGACCGCGGGCCAGATCAACGACATCACGGTGGCGACCCCGGTGTTCCGGAACGGCCGGCTGGTCGCGTGGTTCGCCTCGTGCTGCCACGCCCCGGACATCGGCGGGCGGCTGGTGTCCGCCGAGGCCCACGAGGTCTTCGAAGAGGGCCTGCGCCTGCCGATCCTGAAGTTCCTGCGCGCGGGCGAGGTCAACGCCGACTTGGAACGGCTGATCCGGGCGAACGTCCGGACGCCGGAGGAGACCATCGGCGACCTGTACGCGCAGGTCACCGGCAACGAGGTCGGCGCGGCGAGCCTGCTGCGGCTGCTGGACGAACTCGGCCTCGACAGCCTGGACGAGGTCGCCGCCGAGATCATGGACCGCTCGGAGCGGGCGCTGCGCGACGCGCTGCGGGAACTGCCCGACGGCACGTACACCAACGAGATCGTCACCGACGGCTTCGACGACGAAGAGATCGTCCTGCGCGTAACGGCCACTGTGGACGGTGACGAGATCCACCTCGACTTCGCGGGTTCCTCGCCGCAGAGCCGCCGGGGGATCAACGTGGTTTTGAACTACACGCGGGCTTATGCGTCGTTCGCGGTCAAGGCGGCGATCTCGCCGGAGGTGCCGCACAACGCCGGGTCGTTCCGGCCGGTGCACGTCACCGCGCCCGAAGGCTCGGTGCTGAACTGCCGGCCGCCGGCACCGGTCGCGTCCCGGCACCTGATCGGGCACTTCCTGCCGTCGCTGCTGATCGGCGCGCTGCCCGGCACGGCGATCGCGCCGAGCGCGGACGCGCTGTGGATGACCATCTGGCGCGGGCCCGGGTTCATGCTGAACGTTTTCCAGACCGGCGGGATGGGTGCGCGGGCGGACAAGGACGGCCTGTCCACCACGGGGTTCCCGAGCGGCCTGCGGTCGACGCCGACCGAGGTGATCGAAACCATGGCGCCGCTGATCCAGCACACCCGGGAACTGCGCGTGGACTCCGGTGGCGCCGGCCGGTGGCGCGGCGGCCTCGGACAGGTGACCACGATGGGCGCACTCGGCGTGCCTTCCTGGGGCGTCAACGGCAATGTCGACCGGGTGCGCGCCGCGGCGTCCGGCGTGGACGGCGGGGCACCCGGCGCTCCCGGCCGGTTCGGCCTGCGTGGCGGGGCGGACCTGCCCGCGAAGAGCCGGGTACCGCTGGGGGCGGAGTCCGTCGTGGACGTCACGCTGCCGGGCGGCGGTGGGTACGGGCCGCCGTCCGCGCGGCCGGTGGCGGCGGTGCTCGCCGACGTCGTCGAGGGGTACGTCTCGGTGGCGGCGGCGCGCGAGGTGTACGGCGTCGAAGTGCGTTACCTCGGGGACCCGGACGCGCTCGTCCGGCTGCCCGGGGACTACGCGGTGGACGAAGAGCAGACAGCACGACTGAGAGCGGGGCAGTGAACATGGGTCGGTTGGCCGGCAAGGTTGCGGTGGTCTTCGGCGGCGCGCGGGGCATCGGCCTCGCCACCGTGAAGGAGTTCCTCGCCGAGGGCGCGACGGTCTTCGCCTCCGACATCCGCGAGCCCGCGGAAGCGCTCGACGGCTACCACCACTCCATAGTGGACGCCACCGACGAGGACGCCGTGGCGGCGTTCGTGGCCGGCGTCATCGCCGAAGCCGGCCGCATCGACGTGCTGTTCAACAACGTCGGCATCCACCTCGGGAAGTCCCTTGTGGACACCACGCTGGCCGAGTTCGACCACATCTTCGCGCTCAACGTGCGGGCCGCCTTCCTCGGCACCCGCGCGGTGCTGCCGCACATGATCG
This sequence comes from Amycolatopsis sp. NPDC051716, assembly GCF_040681595.1. NCBI lineage: Bacteria > Bacillati > Actinomycetota > Actinomycetes > Pseudonocardiales > Pseudonocardiaceae > Amycolatopsis > Amycolatopsis sp. NPDC051716. The sequence goes on from NZ_JBFAZA010000007.1 coordinate 338,447, forward strand.
AACAGAAAGCCGGCAGCATCATCACGACGTCGTCGAACGGCGGCGTGATGGGCCGCCCCGGCGACCCGGTGTACAACGCCACCAAGCACGCGCTGGTCGGGTTCACGAAGTCCCTCGCCGTCGCCCACGCGCACCAGGGCATCCGGGCCAACACGGTGAACCCCGGCGCGATCGACACCGACATGCTGCGCAGCACGCTCAACTCGCCGAAGGAGTTCGAGACCAAGCAGCACCAGCTGGTCGCGAGCACGCCCGCGGCGCGGGTCGGCGAGGCCTGGGAGGTCGCGAAGGCCGTGGTGTTCCTGGCGAGCGACGAGTCCCGGTTCGTCAACGGCGTCGTGCTGCCGATCGACGGCGCGAAGGCCGCGGGGGCGATGCCGGGCAACCGGTACAGCCTCGACTTCGAACTCGGCGTCAGGTAGTGCCGTGACCGTCGATGCCTCGGGATTGGAGAGCGCGCGGCACCGGCTCGAGCGCAGCGGCACGGCCGAGCGGGTCGCCGCCATCCTGCGCCAGTACATCACCGATGGCGTCTTCGCCCCCGGTGAACGGCTGTCCGAGCCGGTGATCAGCTCGGCGCTCGGCGTCTCGCGCAACACGCTGCGCGAATCGTTCCAGCTGCTCGCCCACGAGCGCCTGGCGGTGCACGAGCTGAACCGCGGCGTGTTCGTGCGCGAGCTCACGACGGAGGACATCGAGGACCTCTACGTCGTGCGCCGCACGACCGAATGCGGGGCCCTGCGCCGCGCGGCCGAGCTGTCCACAGTGGATCTTTCGGTGGTCGAGCAGGCGCTGCGGGACGGCCGGACGGCGGCGGCGGCCGAGGACTGGCCGTCGGTCGGCACCGCCAGCATCCACTTCCACCAGGCCCTCGCGGACCTGGCGGGCAGCGAGCGCCTGTCCGCGACGATGCGCCAGGTGCTCGCCGAGACGCGGTTGTTCTTCGTGCTCAACGAGAACACGCGCGAGTTCTACGAGCCGTTCCTGGACTGCCACGAGCGGATCCTGCGCGACCTGCGCCGCGGCCGGTTCGACGCCGCCGAGGCCGCGCTGGACCGCTACCTGCGGGACGCCGAAGCCCGGCTGCTCGAGCTCAGCGCACCGGGGCCGGAAACCGGGAACACCACGCTGAACGAGTAGGGCCGGCGGATGGTGACGAGGTGGTAGCGCCCGTCGGCGCCGGCCGCCCAGCCGTGCCAGGCGATCGTGCGGAAGACGGAACACGCGCGGTAGCCGGCGGCGGGCGGCCCGGCGGCGCGGGCCGTGGCGGCCGGTGCCGAGGCGAGCAGCACGGCGGCCACGGTGACGACGATCCCCGCACGTCGGAAGCACACCACCCCACTCAACCCCGGGACAAGCCCCGGCCGGAAAGGATTCGAGCCGGTTCAAATCCACCGTCCCGGCTGCTACCGTCGGTGAGTGAAGCTTATTCTGGTTAGGCCGCCGCACCCCGCCCGCCCACTGCTGATCGCCGCAAAAGCCATGCGGCGGCCGACGGCTGAATAAGCTTCAATGTTCAAGCTGCGGGTCGACGCCGAGACGGTGGCGAGGACCCGGTTTTCCCCGTCGCTGGCGGCGGAGTCCCTCGCCTGGCTGAAGCTGGCCGCCGACGCGGGCCGGCACCCGGTGTTCGGCGATCCCGGCCCGCTCGCCCGCGCGGCGCTGTCCCACCCGGACGTCGCCCTGCTCCTGGACCTGCTGCCGCGGCACGGCGAGGTGTACACCCCGGACCTGCTCACCCCGCAGCCCGGCACGGCGACCCGGCACCGGGACCTGCTCGACGAGCAGATCGCGCGGATCGAGGCGACCACGCAGGACGAGGTCGAGGCCCAGGTGCTGGCCCACACGAAGGTCCACTGGCCCAGGCCGGTGCCGGTCGCGGCCCGGCGGAGCGTGGAGTCGGGGACGCTGCCGCGGCGGCTGGCCAACGGCCTCGCCCGGTTCTGGCGGGACGCGCTGGCCGAGGACTGGGCCGGCCTGCACGCGGTCCTCGACCGGGACATCACCCACCGCGCGCAGGCCATCGCCCGGCACGGCGTCGGCGGGGTGCTCGGCGGCCTGCACCCCACCATCGGCTGGGCCGGCGACACCATCACGATCGTGAAGCCGTTCGACGGCGAGGCCGACGTCTCCGGCCGGGAGCTGGTCCTCGCGCCGGGCGTGCTCAGCTGGCCCGTCATCAGCATCCAGATCGACGTCCCCGGCCAGGTCGTCCTCCGCTACCCGGCCCACGGGGTCGGCACGAGCACCGGCCACCGGCCGGGCCGGATCGCGCCCGTCGTCGGCGCGGCCCGGGCGGCGCTGCTGGCCGACCTCGAACCCGCGCGGTCGACCGCCGAGCTCGCCACCCGGACCGGGTACAGCCCGGGCACCGTCTCCTACCACCTGAGCGCGTTGCACCGGGCGGGCCTGGTCAGCAAGGTCCGGGACGGGCGGTACGTGCTCTACCGGCGCACCGCCCAGGCCGGCACGCTGCTCGAAGGGGACGTGTCCGGGTAGAAAGAGGGGCCCGAACCCGAGCCCGAGGAGGAGCCGTCGATGCCCCCTGCTGTCCGCCCGCTGGACGGGATCAAGGTCGTCGACCTCTCCCGCATCCTCGCCGGGCCGTACTGCACCCAGTACCTCGGCGAGATGGGTGCGGACGTGGTGAAGGTCGAGCCGCCGGGCCACGGCGACGATACCCGCGGCTGGGGGCCGCCGTTCGTCGGCGACGAGGCCGTCTACTACCTGGCGGCGAACCGGAACAAGCGCGGGATCGTGCTCGACCTCAAGAGCGGCCGCGGCCGCGAAGCCCTCCGGCGGCTGGTCGCGGACGCCGACGTCCTGGTCGAGAACTTCCGCCCGGGGACGCTTGAGAAGTGGGGCATCGCGTACGACGAGCTGTCTTCGCTGAACCCGCGGCTGATCCACGTGTCGATCACCGGGTTCGGGCAGACCGGCCCGTACCGCGACCGCGCGGGCTACGACCTGGTGGCGCAGGCCCTCGGCGGCGTGATGTCGCTGACCGGCGAGCCGGACGGCGCGCCGGCGAAGGTCGGGCTGCCGGTGGCGGACCTGAACGCGGGGACGTGGGCGATCATCGGCGTGCTGATGGCGCTGCAGGCCCGGCACACGACCGGCCGCGGCCAGTACCTCGACGTGTCCCTTTTGGACAGTCAGCTGGCCTGGCACGTGTACGCCGCGGGCGCGGTGTTTTACGACGCGGCGCGGCCGCGCCGGATGGGCTCGGCGCACCCGAGCATCGTCCCGTACCAGGGGTACCACGTCGCCGACGGCTGGCTGATCATCGCGGTCGGCAGCGAAAAGCTGTGGCACGCGTTCTGCGGGGTGCTCGGCCTGGACATCGCTTCCGATCCACGGTTCTCCTCGAACGCCGCGCGCTCGGCTCATCGCGAATCGTTGAACGCGCTGCTGGAACCGGTGCTCCTGACCCGCCCGGCGGCGGAGTGGATGAAGGCGTTCGACGCGGCGGGCATCCCGGCGGCCCCGATCAACGAGATCGACGACGTCTACGCGGACCCGTGGGCGGCCGCGCGCGAGCAGGTGGTCCGGCTGCCGCACCCGACCGTCGGGACCTACGTGGGCACGGGCTTCCCGGTGAAGGCGTCGGACACCCCGGCCCGGCCGACGTCCGCCCCGCCGACCCTGGGGCAGCACACCGCGGAGGTGCTGGCCGAGCTCGGGTACTCGGCGGACGAGATCGCGGAGTTCCTGGACTGATGGTAGGGATGGGGGCAGGACTGAGGAGGACCGATGTCAGCACAGCACGCCCTGTGGCACCCGTTCGCCGACATGGGCGCGGTCGACGGCGACCGGATGGTCATCACCCGTGGCGAGGGCTCGTACGTCTGGGACGACGCGGGCCGCCGGTACTTCGACGCGACGGCGTCGCTCTGGTACGCGAACTTCGGCCACGGCCGCCCGGAGATCGCCGAAGCCGTCTCCCGCCAGCTGGGGGAGCTCGACTCGTGGAACCTGTTCGGCTACAACGCGAACCGGCCGGCGATCGAGCTGGCGGACCGCGTCGCGGCCCTGGCGCCGGAGCCGGGCTCGAAGGTGTTCTTCGGCTCGGGCGGCGGCGACGTCATCGACACGGCGGTGAAGCTCGCGCGGGCGTACTTCGCCCAGACGGGGCGGCCGGAGAAGGTGCACGTGATCGGCCGGGCCCAGGGCTACCACGGAACGCACGGATTCGGCACGGCGGTGGGCGGAATCCCGGCGAACGCGGCCGGCGTCGGCCCGCAGCCACCTTCGTTTTCCCACGTTGCGTACGACGACGCGGCGGCACTGGAGGCGGAGATCCAGCGGGTCGGCGCGGCCCGTGTGGCGGCGTTCTTCTGCGAGCCGGTGATCGGCGCGGGCGGGGTGCTGCTCCCGCCGGAGGGCTACCTCGAGGAGGTGGCGGCGATCTGCCGCCGGCACGAGGTGCTGTTCGTGGCGGACTGCGTGATCGCGGCCTGGGGCCGGCTCGGCACCTGGTTCGGGATCGATCGCTGGCCGGTGCGGCCGGACCTGATCACGACGGCGAAGGGCATCACGGGCGGAACGATCCCGCTGGGCGCGCTGGTGGTGTCACCGGAGGTGGCTTCGCCGTTCTTCACCGGGGCGCCGGGCGCGCCGATCTTCCGCCACGGCCCGACGTACGCCGGCCACCCGGTGGCCTGCGCGGCCGGGCTGGCGACGTTGGACATCTACGAGCGCGACGGGCTGATCCCCCGCGGTCGCGAGCTGGAGAAACCCCTGGCCGACGCGGTGTCGGGGGTCAGCGGGCACCCGCTGGTGGCGGAGGTCCGGGCCGGACTGGGTTTCCTGGCGGCGGTGGAGCTGACGGCGGAGGTGCTGGACGCGGACCCGGGCGCCCCGGTGAAGCTGCAGCGAGCGTGCCGGGACGAGGGCGTGATCGTGCGGAACCTGGGCCGTGGCGTGGCTGTCTCGCCGCCGTTGGTGGCGGCCGGGCCGGAGCTGGACATCTTGGCGACGGCCCTGCCCAAGGCGCTGGACCGCCTGGCGGCGCAGGTCTGAGGTCGCGAATGACTCATTCGGGACCTCAGAGGTCCCGAATGAGTCATTCGCGACGCTTGTG
>NZ_JBFAZA010000008.1:0-19270 GCF_040681595.1 Amycolatopsis sp. NPDC051716
ACCGAAGGCCGCCTTGGGTGCGTTCAACGCAACCAAGGCCACATTGGGGCGCTCGGGGACCGGGCCGCTGTCACTGAACTTCGGACGCGCGACACCAGAAGACCCCGCGGGCCGTAGCGACGAGGAGATCCGGCCGATCCGCGACGAGATCGAGCGGCGCGTTCAGGACTTGCTGTCCGAACTGGCCGGCGCCACCGCCGGGGCCGGCCGGGCGGCGAGCGACACCGGCACCGCGGCGAGGGTCAGCACGCCCAGCACGACGAACGCGGTCGAGTAGCTGCCGGTGACCGCGGCCAGGACCGCGCCGGTGTAGGGGGCGACCGCGGACATCACGGTCAGGGGCGCCGACAGCAGACCGCTGAGCCGTCCGTAGCCCGCGGTGCCCCACCGGTCCGCGACGGCGGTCGCCTGCAGCAGGGTGAACACCCCGCGGGCCATGCCCGCCAGGACCGAGGCGATCACCAGCGCGACCGCCGACGTCAAGCTGCCCAGCAGCGTGGTGGTCGCGGCGAGCACGACGATGACGATGGCGGTGCGGGTCCGGATGCCGGTGCGGTTCACCAGCGTCGCGAACCCGAGCCGCCCGGCGACCTGCCCGGCTCCGCCCAGCCCGAGCGCGATCGCCGCCGTCCCCGTCGACAGCCCGCGCTCCGCCAGCAGGGTGACGAGGTTGACGACGACCGCGTACGTGCCGAGCGCGGCGAGGCTGAACGCGGCGACCAGCGCGGCGAACGCCGGACTCCGGGCCGCACTCGGTGAGCCGGGCAGTTCGGCGTCGGCGGCGGCCGGCGGCCAGGAACGGCGGAGTCCGTACCAGTGCCCGGGCACGGTGATCACCGCGAGCACGGCCGCGAGGACGAGGTACGTGGTTCGCCAGCTCCAGTGCGCGGCCAGCAGCGCGGTCAGTGGAGCGAATACCGTGCTGGAGAACCCGGCGACCAGCGTCAGCGTCGTCAGCGCGCGAACCCGGCGAGGGCCGTACCAGCGGGTCAGCGCGGCGAACGCCGGCTGGTAGAACGTCGCCGCCATCGCGAGCCCCGCGCAGATCCAGGCGAGGAAGAACCACGGCAGCGTGCGCGCGGTCGCAATCAGCACCACCGCCACCACCGCGACGACGGACCCCGCGACCATCACCGGCCGCGGCCCCCGGCGATCCAGCACCCGCCCGACCACGATCCCCGCCGAGGCGGACCCGAGCAGGGCCGCCGAAAGCGCCGCGGTGAGCGCGGCCGGCGACCAGCCGGTGTCCCGGGCGATGGCCGGGACCAGCACCGGGAACGCGTAGAACAGCACGCCCCAGCTGACGATCTCGGTCACGCACAAGGTCGCGAGCACGACCCCGAGCTTGCGCTCGGTCAAGGACGGCCGGTCTCCGCGGCCGAGAGCTCGGCGAGCAGTTCCCGCACCCGGCGATCGATCTCGTCGCGGATCGGCCGGACGTCCTCGACGCCCTTGCCCGCGGGGTCTTCGAGCTGCCAGTCCAGGTACCGCTTGCCGGGGAAGACCGGGCAGGCGTCGCCGCAGCCCATGGTGATCACGACGTCGGCGGCCTCGACCGCGTCGGTCGTCAGCTTCTTCGGGACCTCGCGGGACAGGTCGAGCCCGAGCTCGGCCATCGCCTCGCGCACGGCGGGGTTGATGCTGTCGGCGGGGACGGAGCCGGCCGACCGGACATCGACCGCGCCGTCGGCGTGGTGCGCCAGCAATGCGGCGGCCATCTGGGACCGGCCGGCGTTGTGGACGCAGACGAACAGGACTTCGGGCTTGCCGGTCACGGGCGTTCTCCCTTGGCTGTGCGGAAAAGGCGGCGACGGAGAGCGAGAGAAACGTACACGAGTCCGACGAGCACGGGGACTTCGATCAGCGGCCCGACGACCCCGGCGAGCGCCTGCCCGCTGGTCGCGCCGAACGTGGCGATGGCCACGGCGATGGCGAGCTCGAAGTTGTTGCCCGCCGCGGTGAACGCGAGCGTCGTGGTCCGCTCGTAGTTCAGGCCCAGGGCCTTGCCCAGCGCAACGGAACCCGCCCACATCAGTCCGAAGTAGACCAATAGCGGCACCGCGATGCGGGCGACGTCCAACGGCCGGCTGGTGATCTGGCCGCCCTGCAAGGCGAAGAGGACGACGATGGTGAACAGCAGCCCGTAGAGCGCGACAGGCCCGGCCTTCGGCAGGAACTCCCGCTCGTACCAGGCGCGGCCCTTGGCGCGCTCGCCCAGCCGGCGGCTGAGGTAGCCGGCCGCGAGCGGGATGCCGAGGAAGATCAGCACGCTCTTGGCGATCTGCCACCCGGACACCGCGAGATCGGCCTGCGGGAGGCCGAGCCGGCCGGGCAAGACGTCGAGGTAGAACCAGCCCAGCAGGCCGAACGCGAGGACCTGGAACACCGAGTTCAGCGCGACGAGCACGGCGGCGGCCTCGCGGTCGCCGCAGGCGAGGTCGTTCCAGATGACGACCATGGCGATGCACCGGGCCAGGCCGACGATGATCAGCCCGGTCCGGTACTCGGGCAGGTCGGGCAGCAGCAGCCAGGCGAGAGCGAACATCAGCGCCGGGCCGATCAGCCAGTTCAGCACCAGCGACGGCCACAGCAGCCGCCGGTCGCGGGTGACCGTGCCGAGCCGGTCGTAGCGGACTTTCGCCAGCACCGGGTACATCATGACCAGCAGCCCGAGCGCGATCGGCAGCGAGATGCCGTCGACCTGCACCGCGGAGAGGGCGGTGTTCAGGCCGGGGATCCAGCGGCCGGCGAGCAGCCCGGCGACCATCGCGGCCGCGATCCACACCGGCAGGAGCCGGTCCGTGGTGGACAGCCGCGGCGCCGGCGGCCGCGTGTCGACCGCGGTCACGCGGTGACCGGTTCGCCCGTGGTGGTGAGCACCGCCGACAGCCGCGCGAGCACTTCGGGGTGCACGCGGTAGTAGATCCAGGTGCCGCGCCGGTCGCCGGTGATCAGCCCGGACTCGCGCAGCACCTTGAGGTGGTGGGAGATGGTCGGGCCGGTGAGGTCGAAGGCGCCGGTCAGGTCGCACACGCACGCTTCCCCGCCCGCGTGGGAGGCGATCAACGACAGCAGCCGCAAGCGCACCGGGTCGGCCATCGCCTTGAACAGGTGCGACAGCTCGACCGCCTGGTCCTGCGTCAGCGGTTCCCGCGCCAAGGGCTCGCAGCAGGCGTCCGGCGCGACCAGCGGCAGTTGCTTCGACATGCCTCTATATTGACAGGTTTAGATATAGCGGGCAATCTGCTTAGACAAGTATCTATCCAAGGAGGTGGCGACGATGTCCAGGGTGCAACTGGCACTGCGGGTCGGCGATCTGGCGGGCTCGATCGACTTCTACTCGAAGCTGTTCGGCACCGAGCCGGCCAAGCTGCGGCCGGGCTACGCGAACTTCGCGATCGAGGAGCCGGCGCTGAAGCTGGTCCTGCTCGAAGGCGAGCCCGGCCAGGCGACGGCGCTGGACCACCTCGGCGTCGAGGTCGAGTCGACCGGCCAGGTCGACGCGGCGACGAAGCGGCTGACCGGCGAGGGCCTCGAGACGCTGACCGAGGACGACACGACCTGCTGCTACGCGGTGCAGGACAAGGTCTGGGTGCACGGGCCGGGCAAGGAGCCGTGGGAGGTCTACACGGTGAAGGCCGACTCGACGACGTACGGCACCGACAGCGCGGCGCTGGTCACCCCGGCGACGTGCTGCACACCGGACGCCGAGACCGGCGCGACGGCCAAGCCGGAGGGCTGCTGCGGCTGAGGGCGCGGAGCCGGTGCGCGATCGAGGGGCGCACCGGCTGCGTCCCGGCCTGCTTGCTGCGGCGTTCGAGCTGAACTCGCGTCGGTCCGCCAGCGTCCGAAACCACCCGGCATGGGACCGCGGAGGTGCCAGTTCGTCCACAATAGACAGTCAGGCTGGCCGTTCTTGACGAGATCCGGCCCGGAGAGCAAGCTGAGACAGCTACGCCGATGAAATGATGCACGCATCGGTGCGGCTCGATGGGGAGGGGAGAGCCCGGTCATGACGCTGACCCAGCCGGCTTCCGATACGCCCAGCCAGGTCATCCGTGGGGGATGCCCGCGAAGCGGCTTGCCCGCTCGATGAGAGCGGGGTACCGGCGGCCGCTCAGGCGGGATCCCTTCGAGTACCTCAAAGACCTTCGCCGCCGCGCCGCGACCGGGGTGATCCGGCTTCCCTGGGGCGGCTGGTGCGTGAGTGATCCGGAACTGGCGAACGAACTGCTGCGCAGCCCGGAATTCAACAGCGGCACATCCGGGTTCTTCGGCGAACTGCTGCCGACGCGGGATGCGCAGGTGGCGATCGGTCAGGCCGCGCGGAACACCTTGCGGGCCAGGGTGCCCGAGTACCGGGACGCACTCGCCGGGGCGCTGGCGGACCTGCCCTCGGCCAGCCGCTGGCCGGCCACCGGGTCCGAACTCGTGTACCGCGGCCTGGCGGACGTGCTGCTCCACCCGGGAACTCCGGCCGGGACGCGGCAATTGCTGGAGCAAGCCCTGCACGGCGGCGTCATGTTCCGCTCCCCGCACGTGTGGCAGCGGGCGCGAGCGGAACTCCTGCGCGGGAAGCTGATCGCGGCCGTCGCCCGGGAAGTGGGCTGTCGCCGGGACGGCCGGTCGCGTGATGTCCTGGACGCCGTGCTCGGTGCGTGCCCGGACGACCTGGCGGACCGGACAATCGCCGAGGTTTTCCTGGTGCTGTTCCGGTCGATCGTCGCGCCCGTCGGGTCCACGCTGGCCTGGTCGGTGTTGCTGGCCGGCCTGCACCACCCGTCGGCTTCCCCGTGGCCGTGGCCCGCCGAGTGGATCGTGCGCGAGGCGATGCGGCACCGGCCGATGGTCTGGATGGTCGGCCGGACCGTCGACCGGCCGACCGAATTCGGCGGCCTCCCCTTCCGGCCCGGCGACATCCTCTCGGTCAGCCCGTTCCTCGTGCACCACGACCAGCGCCACTGGGCGGACTCCGAGGTCTTCCGGCCCGAGCGGTGGGCGGAGTCCGGCGAGCGCGGCCCCTACGTACCGTTCGGCGCGGGGCCGTACACCTGCGTCGGCGCGTCGGTGGCGTTGACCTTGATGACCGAAACGCTGACGGCGCTCACGAAGGACGCCCGGCTGACCGTCACCGGAGCCGACGCCCGGCCGGCCATGGCCGAGGGTGCCGTTCCCCGGCCCTTCACCGTCGTCCGCACCCCCACCTGAGACGGAAGCCCTCGACCCCCGGAAGGAGGTGAACGACCATGATCGCGAAGCTGCGGCGCATCCTCGGCTCCAAGCCGCCCGGACGGTGGAAGTGGTAGCACCTGACGGCTCGGGGGCTCGATGACACGGCGAAAACGTGCATCGAGCCCGCCCGAGCGCCCGTGTCCACCGCACTCACGCGATGTCGAAGACGGCCAGGGAGAACAGGCATGGCGATTTCCGAGACTCCGGCGACCGGACAGAGCACCAGCGAGCGGAGCTCGGGGCGAACCCTGCGCGAACTGTCCGATCTGATCACCCCGATGACGATCAGGGTGGCCGTCACCCTGCGCATCCCCCAGAAGATTTCGGGAGGCGGGCAGACCGCGGAGGCGCTGGCGGCGGCCACGGACAGCGATCCCGATGTGCTGGAACGCATCCTCTTCCACCTGGTCGGCGTCGGAGTGCTGACCAGGGACGATGACGGCCGGTTCGGGCTGACCCGCGTGGGCGATCAGCTCCTGGAGGACGACGGGGCCGTCAATCCGGATTTCCTGGACCTCGACACCGTGGCCGGCCGGGCCGAACTGTCCTTCATCCGGCTTCCGGACGTCGTCCGGAGCGGCGACATCGTCGCTTACTCGGCTCAGTACGGCACCGGTTTCTGGGACGATCTCGGCGACGAACCCTCCTCGGCCGCCCACTTCGACCAGGTGATGGCCGACGGAATGCGGAAGCGGGTCCAGGAGATCGCCGAGTCCTACGATTGGGGAGCACTCGGCAGCGTCGTCGACGTCGGCGGCGGAAACGGAACTCTTCTCGCGGGCTTGCTGCGAGCACATCCGGGTCTTCGGGGCACCGTGATCGACCGCGACGCCGGCCCGGCCACCCGGACTTTCCGCGAGGCCGGGTTGACCGGGAGAGCGGCGGCGCTCAGCGGCAGCTTCCTGGAGCCACTGCCATCGGGAGCCGGCGGATACGTGGTGTCGCGCATCCAAAGCGACTGGAACGACGCCGACGTCCGGACCATCCTGGGCCACTGCGCCGACGCCGCCGGAGCACAGGGCCGGGTCATCGTGGTCGACGAGTTCGCGGCCGAGGAAGGCGTTCGCACCGACTCCGAAACCGACCTCCGCATGCTGATGTACTACGGAGGAAAGGAACGGACGATGGAACAGGTGCGCGCACTGGCCGCCGACGTGGGTCTGTCGGTGCGATCGCTGCGCCGCGCGGCTGATTGGACGATCATGGAGCTGTCCCCGGCTCGCGGCGGCTGACGTCGGCCCGGACCACGAGGGTCCGCGCCACCAGGTCACCGATCCGCTGCTGCCGCTTGGTCGCCACGATGCTGACGACGGCCACCAGTCCCAGCAGCAGCCCGTCGACCGTGAGCAGCACCCACCGGATCAGGTACGCGCGCGCCTTGGGCTGCCCGCCGCGCAGGGTTTGCACGCGCAGGCCCATCACCAGCATCCCCGGGGTGATCCCGCCCCGGCGCACCGGAACCCAGATCTGGATGACGATGTCGCAGGCCTGGGTGACCGCGAGGAACGTGATCGCCGGTGCCCACAGGATGACCTTCGGCGGCACCCAACCCCACTGCGCCAGCGGAATGGCGATCAGGCCGGCGACGAGCCCGGCGAACACCCCGACACCGACGGCGAGAGCCCAGTCCAGCGCCGCCTGGACCGCCCGGCGCCCGGCCATCCCCAGCCGCTCCGCCGGCTCACCCGCCCGGTCGGTGGCCGGCGGTTCCGGCGCCGATCCGGCCGAAGTGGTCATCGCGCTGACAGCACACTCGGCGAGTCTTGCACACCGGTCAAGCGTCATCATCAGCCGAGCAAACCGCGCTGCCACGCCCAAATCGCGATCTCCGTGCGGTTGCGGAGCCCGAGTTTGCGCTGCACGCTCGTCAGGTGCGTCTTGACCGTCGAAAGGGAGACGCGCAGGTAGTCGGCGATCTCCGCGTTGGTCCGCCCTTGCGCGACCGCGAGCACGACGTCGGATTCCCGGTCGGTCAGAACATCCGGCGCCCCCTGCGCACGCCGCCGGGCCCGCTCGGTGAACCGGGCCAGCAGGCGCACCGTGACCGACGGCGAGACCATCGCTTCGCCGTTGGCCGCCGCGCGCACCGCGTCCACCAGCAGCCGCGGCCCGGCGTCCTTGAGCAGGAACCCGCACGCGCCGCCGAGCAAGGCGGCGTAGACGTTCTCGTCGGCGTCGTAGGTCGTCACCACCACGACCCGCAGCGGGTCGCCGACGGCCGGTCCGGCCAGCAGTTCGGTCGCCCGCAGACCGTCCACTCCGGGCATCCGGATGTCCATCAGCGTCACGTCGGGCCGCAACCGGCGCGCCAGCCGGACCGCGGTCTCCCCGTCCGCGGCCTCGGCGATCACTTCGATGTCCGGCACGGCGTCGAGCACCAGCCGGAACCCGGTGCGCACCAGCACCTGGTCGTCGGCCACCAGCACCCGGATGGTCATCAGATCCCCCGCGGCAAGGTGTCGAAGGGGGTGTCTTCGCCGCCGAGCGGCAAGCGGGCCGCGACCCGCCAGCTCGAGCCCGCTTCACGCCCTGCGGTGAGGACCCCGCCCAGCACGGCCAGCCGCTCGGTCATGCCGATGATGCCGAACCCGCCGGGCGAGGGCAGCGGCGTCGCGGGCACGCCGTTGTTCCGGACCTCCAGCACCAGCTCGTCGGCCTCGACGCGGGCGGAGACGGCCACTTCGGTCGCCGCCGGCGCGTGCCGCCGGACGTTGGTCAGCGCCTCGGTCACGACCCGGTGGATGGTCGTGCCCAGCTGGGCCGGCACCGGCAGCTGGTCCAGCTCCTCGGCGACGTCCACCCGGGCGGCGGAGCCGGTGGCGGCGCGGACGGCGTCGCCGAGGACGGCGCCGGCGGGTGGTGGCACGCCTTCGGTGTTCCGCAACATGCCGACGAGCCGGCGCGCGGCGCCCAGCGCCGCACTCCCGGCCTCCTCGATCTCGCGGTAGACCGCGGCGTGGTCGTCCTCGCCGGGTTTCGCTTCGGTGATCGCACGCGCGGCCTGGACGCGCACGACGATGCCGCTGACGTGGTGGGACACCAGGTCGTGGAGCTCCCGGGCCAGCTGCAGCCGTTCCTGGCCGCGCACCCGCTCCAGCGCGTCCCGCTCCCGGCCGTCCGCCGCGCGCAGGATGAGCCCGACCCCCAGGCAGGCGCCCCAGTACGCCGCGGCCGCCACGGCCAGCAGCGCCTCCGGCACGTCCGCGCCGTAGCGCAGCAACGGCGCCGCGATCATCACGACGCCCAGCACCGGGGCCAGCGCGGCCGCGCGTCTCGGCTCGAGCTTGCGGCCGGCCGAAGCGGTGAGCACCCCGGCCGCCACGATTTCGGCGATTGGGGGCTCGCTCCGCGCGTCGGTGATGATCGGCACGACCGTGCCGATCGCCGACAGCGCCGCGACGGCGCTCCCCAGGATGCCGATGTGGCGGGGAAAGCGCCGCCGCAGCACGACCAGTACCGGGACGGCCGTGCCCGTGGAGGCCAGGAGCCCGGCCAGCGGGGCGGCCCAGCCGTGGCCACCGTGGCCGGGCACGCGCAAGGCCAGCAGCACGTCGGCGACGACCGCCGCGGCCAGCACCACGAGCTCGGTGCCGAGCATGCCGCGCCGGGCCCGGGCCCCCGTTCTGCGCATGGCCGTCATGATCCACCGACCCGGATCAGGCCGCGCGCCGAACCCCGGCGATGTAGCGGTTCGACGGGGCCAGGTAGCTGAGCACGGTCGCGACGACCGCGATCCCGCAGCTGACGTAACCCGCCCACGACGCTTCCGTGGTCACCAGCGAAGCGGCCTGGAGCAGCGTGAACACGGTCAGCGTGACGCGGGCCCAGTTGCGCCCGGCCTTGAGCTTGAACGACAGCCACAGGTAGACGAGCGCGATGACCCCGGCGATCGCGACCGGAACGGCCTGCGCCACCAGGGTGAGCCGGTCGAGCTGGTCCTGCGACAACGACGGGTTGTTGCGGCGCAAGGCGGCCGCGATTTCGTCGCGCGCGCTCAGGACGAACAGCGCACCGGCGATCGCGGAGACCGTGGACACCAGGAAGCCGAAGAAGGCGGCGATGATCGTGCTGGGCGGGTTCGCGCGTACCGTTTCAGTAGTCATACCGGGAAATTAGGACCCGGCGCGGCCCGGCACCCGCTGAGTCGCGCCCGTCTCGTACTTTCGGCCGAGGCGCCGGGTCTCGTTCACCCGTCGAACCGGAAGTACACGGTGCGGTGGTAGTCGCCGGCGCCGGTGTTCGGCCGGCTCTCCGGGCCCAGCGCCGCGACGCCGTGGAACTTGTTCCCGATCGGCGCGATGCCGTCGAGCAGCGAGACGTTGCCGGCCGGGTAGGCGACCACGGCGTTCTGCGGGTCCGGGCCCACCGCCGGAGTGAACAACCGCAGGTAGAGGCCCTCTTCCGCGGCGACGACGGTGACCGTGCCTTCGGTGGTTTCCAGCACCGCCCAGCAGGTCCGCGCGTGGTAGCCCTTGAACTCCGGGTACGCGAACCCGCTCGCCCCGGTCGCGGTGTCGTTGGAGGGCTTGCTCCAGACGTCGGGCTGCACACCGCGCAGCCGGTTCTTGTAGACGCGGTACGGCCCGTCCCCGAGCCACGTCAGGCCCCGGACGTTCGCCTCCGGGTAGTCGAAGTTCACGCCGAGGTGGTCGTGGTCGCCGGTGGCGCGGTAGCGGTACTCCAGGCGCAGCCAGCCGTTGGCGTCCAGGCGCCAGCGCACCGACGTCAGGTCGCCGCTGTAGTCCGCCTGCACGACCCAGCCGGTGCCGTCGCGGAACTGGCTGAAGCCGGTCAGAGCGGCCGTCCCACCGGCCGGGGCCGGGCCGTTGGTCAGCGACACCGGCGTGCTGCCGCGGCGCACGCCGGTCAGCCGCCCGTCGGACTTGCCGATGGTGACCCGGGTGGCTCCGGCGACGAGCGTGACGCCGGTGGCGGTCTCGGTCGCGGTGACGCTGCCCGTGGCCGCCGGCTTGACCAGGCTCGCCGCGAAGTCCGGCGCCTTGCGGATGCGCCACGTCCAGCCGCCGACGTCCCGGCCGGTCGGGTCGGTCACGCTCACCCGCAGCGCGTCGGCGCCGGTCCAGCCGGCGGGCAGGCCGAGCGTCACCGCGCCGGTGGCTCCCGGCGCGACGTCCGGCGCGGCGGCCTGGCCTTGGGCGAGGACCTGGTGGCCGGTTCCCGCGCCGGGTGCGGGGAACGCGAGCAGCTGCCAGCCGAACCGGCACGCCCGGAGGTTCGTGAAGTCGTACCGGTTGACCAGCTTCACCGTCTTGTCGAACGACGCCGGGAAAACCGAGTCGTAGTAGGCCGGGCTGGCCAGCTGGACCGGCGACCAGATGTCCTTGATCGTGAAGAAGCTGCCTTCCTTTTCCCGGTACGGGCCGAGAATGCCGTCGGGAGCGCGGCTGCCGTTGGTGTCGAGGGCCCCGCCGCGGTCGTCCCGCACGACGCTTTCGTCGACGAGCGCCCAGATGAACCCGCCCGCCGAGCGCTGGGCCCCGCCCATGAGCTTCCAGTAGTCGTTCAAGCCGGCCCCGGCGCCGCCGTCGTAGAGGCCGTGCAGGAACTCGGTCGGCATGAAGACCGTGGTGCCGGCGACCTTGCTCGCGGTGCTGCTGTAGGTCTGGTAGTGGCTGGTGTCGACCCCGCTGAACGTCGTCCACGGGTGCAGCACCGGCCGCCGCTGCGGGTCGTACCGGCCGAAGTCGTCGTCCAGCGCGGTGTTCCAGCCGCCTTCGTTCCCGTTGTCCCAGAACAGGATCGACGGGTGGTTGACGTCGCGCGCCACCAGCGCCTCGACCAGCGGCGCCCCGACACCCTCGTCGTAGTGGCGCTGCCAGCCGGTCAGCTCGTCCAGGACGTAGAGCCCGAGCTCGTCGCAGAGGTCGAGGAAGTACGCGTCCGGCGGGTAGTGCGACATCCGGACGGCGTTCATGTTCATGTCCTTCATCAGCCCGATGTCCAGCCGGGCGAGGCGCGGGCTCGACGCCCGGCCGGAGGTCGGCCAGAACGTGTGCCGGTTCGCTCCTTTGAGGACGATCCGCTTCCCGTTGACGTAGACGCCGTCGCCGGTCCGGACTTCGATCGTGCGGAACCCGAAGCGCTCGACGGTGCTGTGCAGCGGCTCGCCGGCGGCGCTCGTGAGCGTCAGCTCGACCTGATGGAGGTTCGGCGTTTCGGCCGTCCACAGTGCCGGCTGAGCCGCGGTCGTGGTCAGCGTCGCGTCCGTGGCCCCGCTCGCCACGGGGACCGAGAAGGCCCCGCCGACGGCCGTGCCGTCGAGCCGGCGCAGCTGCGCGGTCAGCCGGGCCGCCGCGGTCACCCCGGCGAGCGTGACGTGGGCGGCGAAGGTTCCGTCCGCGCGGGCGTCGATCGCGACGCGGTCGATCCGGGCGGCCGGGTACGCCTGCAGCGACACCGGCCGGAAGATCCCCCCGAAGTTCCAGAAGTCGCCGCGGCGCTCGGCGTCGTTCACCGAGTTGTCGGCCGATTCCTTGCTCACGGTCGCCTCGAGCAGATTCGCCTCGCCGAGCCGCAGGAGGGGTGTCACGTCGTAGCGGAAGCGGTAGAAACCGCCCTGGTGCACCGGCCCGGCCGAGACGCCGTTGACCCGCACGTCGGCGTCCGTCATGGCCGCCTCGAACGCCAGGAAGATCCGGCGCCCGGCCCAGGAGGCGGGCGGCGTGAACGAGTGCCGGTAGTGGCCCTTCTCCGCCGGGACGAGGTCGCCGCCGTAGTGGTAGCTGCCGAAGCCGTGGCACTCCCAGTTGGACGGAGTCGGGATCGTGGCCCACTCCCCCGCGCGCCGGCCGGCCGTGACCTGGAAGTCCCAGTCGACGGTGTGGTCGGCGTCGCTGCCGGTGAGCAGCATCGTCTCGGTCACGGGACCGGCGAGCGCACCGGCCTCGGCCGCTGAAGCGGCTCCGGACGTCGGCCATCCGGCCGCGGCGCCGGCCGCGCCGGCCGCGCTGACCGCCAGCGCCTGACGACGGGTCAGTTCCACCAGACCTCCCGAAGTCCGATCTGATATATGACACACCGTACAACGGGAAGCACTCACCGAGCGGACAAGCAGCCGGACAAGACTTGACGCCCGATGGCGGACCTGCGAAAGGTAGGAGAATGGTCTCCTCGAACGTCCGCCGGCGTGCGCGCTTCGGCTTCCTGACCGCGGTGATCGCCGTCGCCGCGGTGGTCGCGCCCGCGAGCGCCGCCACCGGCACGACCGTGGTCGGCGTGGCGTCCGGGCGGTGCCTGGACGTCGTCGGCAACAGCACCGCGGCCAAGACGCGCGTGAACATCTACGACTGCATCGGGCAGGCCAACCAGGCCTGGACGTTCACGCCAGCGGGCGAGCTGCGGGTCTACGACGGCGCGATGTGCCTCGACGTGGCCGGCGCGAGCACCACGTCCCCGGCCGACGCGCAGATCTACCCCTGCAACGGCGGCGCCAACCAGAAGTGGCAGATCAACGCCGACGGCACCATCACCGGCGTGCAGTCGGGCCTCTGCCTGGACGTCGCCGGGGCGGGCACCGCGAACAGCACCTTGGTCGGGTTGTACACCTGCACCGGCGGGGCCAACCAGAAGTGGCGGACCTCCCTCGGCGACACCCAGCCGCCGAGCGTGCCCGGCAACCCGCGCGTCAGCGACCTGGTCTGCGACGCGGTGACGTTCTCGTGGAACGCCTCCACCGACAACGTGGGTGTCGCGTTCTACGACGTCTACCACGACGGGCAGCAGATGAAGTCGGTGAGCGGGAGCACCCTGTCGACGAGCCTTCCCGTGGTCGGCGGCGTGACGTGGGGCCTGTACGTGAACGCCCGCGACGCCGCGGGCAACGTCTCGCAGGCCAGCGCCACGGTGCCGGTCACGCCGCCGCAGTGCCAGCCGGACACCCAGGCGCCGAGCGCGCCCACGAGGCTCACCGGCAGCGCGTCCGGCACCACGGTGACCCTGAACTGGACCGCCGCGACGGACGACGTCGGCGTCCGGGCCTACGACGTCTACCGCGGCGGCGCCAAGGTCGGCGCCGTCACCGGGACCGCCACCGCGCCGCCCGCGACCACCTTCGTCGACAGCGGGCTGGCGGCGAACACGAGCTACTCCTACTACGTCGTCGCGCGGGACGCCCAGGCGAACGTCTCGGCACCCAGCGCGGCCACGACCGTCACCACCGGCGCGGCCTGCGGTGCCTCCGTCTGCGCGGTGACGCAGCTCGCGACCGACACGGACATCCCGTGGGGCCTGGTGACGCTGCCGGACGGCACGATCCTCTACACCCGGCGCGACGCCCACGACATCGTCCACCTGAACCCCGCCACCGGGGCCAAGACCAGCGTCGGCACGGTTCCCGGCGTCGACAACACCGACGGCGAGGGCGGCCTGCTCGGCCTGGCCATCTCTCCCGGGTTCGGCGGTGACCACTGGCTGTACCTCATGCACACCTCGCCGTCCGACAACCGGATCGTGCGGATCAAGCTGGCGAACGACCGGCTCGACACGGCGTCGGAACAGGTTCTGCTCAGCGGGTTGCTGCGCAACAAGTACCACAACGGCGGCCGCTTGCGCTTCGGGCCCGACGGCAAGCTCTACGCCAGCACCGGTGACGCCCAGAACGGTGACAACGCGCAGAACAAAGCGAGTCTCAACGGCAAGGTCCTGCGCCTGAACCCGGACGGCAGCGTGCCCTCGGACAACCCGTTCGGCAACCCGGTGTGGAGCTACGGCCACCGCAACCCGCAGGGGCTGGCGTTCGACTCCCAGGGCCGGTTGTGGGAGCAGGAGTTCGGCAACTCCGTCATGGACGAGACCAACCTGATCACCAAGGGCGGCAACTACGGCTGGCCGGCGTGCGAAGGCACCTCCGGGACGTGCGGCACGGCCGGGTTCATCGCCCCCAAGCGGACGTACCCGACGGCGGACGGTTCCTGCTCCGGCATCGCCATCGTCCGCGACGTGCTCTACGTCGCCTGCGAACGCGGGACCCGGATGTACCGGGAAGTGATCAGCGGCAGCGACCTGACCGACGTCCAGGCGTACTTCAGCGGCACCTACGGGCGGTTGCGCACGGTGGAGCCCGCTCCGGACGGCGGCCTCTGGCTCACGACGACCAACAACGGCGACAAGGACAGCATCCCCGACAACAGCAACGAGAAGATCTTCCACGTCGCGTTGGGTGGCTGATCGGCAACGAGGACCGGCTGCTCCGGTGCCGTCAGACGGGACCGCCCTCCCGCGGCCGTCAGTGGAACTCGGGCAGGACGTGCTCCTGCCAGCCGCGGAAGAAACCCTCGTGGTCGGCGCCGACCTGCTGCACGTAGATCTCGTCCACCCCGGCGTCGACGTACTGGCGGACGCGTTCCGCGTGCGCCTTCGGGTCGTCGCCGCACACGATCGCCTCGCCGACGGCCTCGCGCGGGACGAACGACGTCGCAGCTTCGAAGTCTTCCGGCCGCGGCAGGATCTGGGCCAGCTGCCCGGGCAGGACGTCGTTGGGCCACAGCCGGTGCGCGCGGTCCAGCGCCGCGCCGGCGTCGGCGTCCCAGCAGACCTTCATCCCGGCCTGCACCGGCTTGTCCCCGCCACCGGCTTCGCGGAAGGCCCGGACCAGGTCGGCGTCCGGCACCACGGTGCAGTACCCGTCGCCGATCCGCCCGGCGAGCTTCGTGGCCTGCGGCCCGAACCCGGACACGTAGATCGGCACCGGCTCGGCCGGCACGGTGTAGATCCGCGCGTCCTGCACCTCGTAGTGCGTCCCGTGGTGACTCACCGCTTCGCCGCGCGCCCCCGCCGCGTGGAGCTTGCGGATGACGTCGACGGCCTCCTCGAGCATCTCCAGCCGCTGCCCGGCCGAAGGCCAGGGGTCGCCGAGGATGTGCTCGTTCAGCGCCTCCCCCGAGCCCACGCCCAGCACGAACCGGCCGTCCAGCTGGACCGCGGCGGTGGCCGCGGCCTGGGCGAGCACGGCCGGGTGAATCCGCACGGTCGGGCAGGTGACCGCCGTCGTGATCGGCAGCGAGACGGCCTCCGACAGGGCACCGATCACCGACCAGACGAACGGGCTCTGGCCCTGCGCGTCGTTCCAGGGGTGGAAGTGGTCGGAGATCCACAGCCGCTGAAACCCGGCGCGCTCGGCCGCGCGGGCCTGGGCGACGAGCTCGCGGGGACCGTACTGCTCGCACGAAAGGAAGTAGCCGATCGACGTCATGCCGGCCGGATACCCCGGCCGGCCGGCCCGCACACACCGCGCCGGTGCTACCGGCGGCACACGGGACGAATGCCCCATCAGTGGCGTGATCGCCCTGCTCACCCTGCACTCCGCCGGGGCCGCCGTTAGCTTCGGTTCCGTGCTCAGATTCGCCGCGGTGGCGGTGTTGTCGCTGCTTTCGCTCGGCGCCGCCGGGCTGGCCCTGTTCGCCGGCCCGTGGTGGTGGCTGCTCGCCGTGCCGCTGCTCCTGCTCGCCGGCGTGGGGTGCTGGGACCTCGCGCAGCGCCGGCACTCGGTCCTGCGGAACTACCCGATCCTCGGGCACCTGCGGTTCCTGCTCGAAGCGCTGCGGCCCGAGCTGCAGCAGTACTTCGTCGAGCGCAACTTCGACGGCCGCCCGTACGACCGGGACATCCGCAGCATCGTCTACGAACGCGCCAAGGGCACCGACGCCGAGGAGCCGTTCGGGACCGAACGGGACGTCTACGCCGACGGGTACGAGTCCCTGGTGCACTCCATGGCCCCGGTGGCGCCGCCCGACGATCCGCCGAAGGTCCGGATCGGCGGTCCCGACTGCACGAAGCCCTACGACATGGCGCTGCTGAACGTGTCGGCGATGAGTTTCGGTTCCCTGTCCGCGAACGCGATCCTGGCCCTCAACAAGGGCGCCGCGCTCGGCGGGTTCGCCCACGACACCGGCGAAGGCGGCCTGTCGGAGTACCACCTGCGCCACGGCGGCGACCTCGTCTGGGAAATCGGCACCGGCTACTTCGGCTGCCGGACCTCCGACGGCGATTTCGACCAAGCGGAATTCGCGGACAAAGCCGCGCACGACGCCGTGAAGTGCGTGTCGCTGAAGCTGTCCCAGGGCGCGAAACCCGGCATCGGCGGCGTGCTGCCCGGCGGCAAGGTGAACGCGGAGATCGCCCGCGTCCGCGATGTCCCGCAAGGCAAGAGCGTCATCTCCCCGCCGTACCACCGGGTGTTCTCCACCCCGCGGGAGCTGGTCCGGTTCCTCGCCTCGATGCGCGAACTGGCCGGCGGCAAGCCGACCGGGTTCAAGCTCTGCCTCGGGTCGCGACGCCAGTTCCTCGCCGTCTGCAAGGCCATGCTCGCCGAGGGCGTCACGCCGGACTTCATCATCGTCGACGGCGCCGAAGGCGGGACCGGTGCCGCGCCGCTGGAGTTCGCCGACCACATCGGCACCCCGCTGACCGAAGGCCTCATCACCGTCCACAACGCACTGGCCGGCACCGGCCTGCGCGACCGGATCAAGCTCGGCGCCAGCGGCAAGGTCGCCACCGGCGCGGACATCGTCAAGCGCCTCCTGCAGGGCGCCGACTACACCAACGCGGCGCGGGCGATGATGTTCGCCGTCGGCTGCATCCAGGCCCAGCGCTGCCACACCAACCGCTGCCCGACCGGCGTCACCACCCAGGACGCCCGCCGCGCCCGCGCACTGGACGTCGAAGACAAGTCCCTCCGGGTGGCACGGTTCCAGCGCGCCACGGTGACCGGCGCCCAGCAGATCATGGCGTCGATGGGCGTCCGGTTCCCCGCCGAGCTGCGGCCGCACATGCTCCGCCGCCGCGTCGATCCCCACCAGGTGCTGTCCTACGCGGAACTCTACGGCTGGCTCGCGCCCGGGCAGTTGCTCTCGGAACCCCCGCCGGACTGGGCGCAAGACTGGGCCGCGGCCGATCCGGACCGCTTCACCGTCTGATCGGCAGCGGGACGTTCGCGACGCCGCCGGCGTCTATGCTCGGCCGGTGGCGATCGACTCCCCCGCTCTGAAGACCCGCCGGGCCGCGCCCCGGGACTGGATCCCGCGGTGGTCGGCGAGCGCCGCCCTGCGCGCCGTCCGCGCCACCCTGGTGGTCCCCGTCCTCTTCGCGTTCAGCATCACGGTGATCGGCGACCTGCAGGTGGCGACGTTCGCCGCCTTCGGCGGGTTCGCCACGTTGGTCATGGTGTCGTTCGGCGGCGGCCGGCGGGACAAGCTGCGCGCCCACTTCGGACTCGCGGTCACGGGCAGCGTGCTGCTGGTCATCGGCACCACCGCCAGCGCGTCGCTGCCACTGGCGGCGGTCGTCACGCTCGTCGTCACCTTCCTGGTGCTCTTCGGCGGCGTCGCGGGACCGAACGCGGCCGCCGGGGGCATCGCCGCGCTGCTCGCCTACGTCCTCCCGGCCGCCTCCCCCGGCACGATGAGCATGGTGCCGGCCCGCCTCGCCGGCTGGTGGCTGGCCTCGGTGGTCGGCACCGCGGCCGTCCTGCTGCTGTCGCCCCGGTCCCCCGCCACGGCCCTGCGGGACGCGGCGGCGCGGGCGGCCGCCGCGCTGGCCGACCACCTCGACGCGGCCCTGCGCGGCGACGCGGACGTGGTCACGGCGCACGAGGCGGCGGTCGAAGCCAAGCACCACCTGATCGACGAGTTCACCGCGACGCCCTACCGCCCCACCGGGCTGGCCGCCGAAGACCAGGCCCTCGACACCCTGGTGGGCCTGCTCGAATGGTGCGCTTCGGTCGTCGCCGACACCACGCGCGAGTACCCGGACCTGAGCGGAGCACCCGAGGTCGAACGGCAGCTGCTCACCGAGACCAGCGCCGGCCTGCGCGAGGTTTCCCGGCTGCTGGCCGGTCGGTCCGGCACCTTCGACGCCGGCGAGCTGGACCGCCGGGTCCAGGCGAGCGTGGAACGGCTGCGCGCGCTGGGATCCGGCGATCCCGGCTACGTCGACGCGGTGCACCTTTCCTTCCACGCCCGCACCGGCGCGTTCGCCGTCCGTGAAGCGGTGACCGAAGCCCGCGCCGCGGTGCCCGGCGGCCGGCGGACCCGCTTTCCCGGCGGGCGCTCCATGGCCTCGCTGGCCCGGGTCGCTTCGCCGCACACGAGCCTGCGGTCGGTGTGGTTCGTCAACAGCCTCCGCGGCGCGGTGGCCCTGACCGCGGCGGTCGTCGTCGCCGGGGCGAGCGGCGTCGAGCACGGGTTCTGGGTGGTGCTGGGCACGTTGTCCGTGCTGCGCGGCAACGCGGCGGCGACCGGGTCGACCGCCCTGCGGGCGCTGATCGGCACCGCACTCGGCGTCGTCGTCGGTGCGTTGCTGCTGCTGGTCATCGGCACCAGCGCGCCCGCGCTGTGGATCGCCCTCCCGATCGCGGTGCTGGTCGCCGCCTACGCGCCGGGCGCGCTGCCCTTCACCGCCGGCCAGGCGGCCTTCACCGTGACGGTCTCGGTGCTGTTCAACCTGCTCGCACCGGCCGGCTGGCAGATCGGCGTCGTGCGGATCGAGGACGTCGCGATCGGCTGCGCGGTGTGCCTGGTGGTGGGCACGCTGTTCTGGCCCCGCGGCGCCCGGGCCGTGGTCGCCGACGACCTGGCCGACGCCTTCCGCGCCGGCGGCGCGTACCTCGCGGCGGCCACGAACTGGGCGCTCGGCCTCCGCCACGACCCACCCTCCCCCGCCGCGGCGACCGCGGCCGGAGCCCGCCTCGACGACGCACTCCGCGGCTTCCTCAGCGAGCAGGGCACCAAGCACGTCCCCAAGCCCGACCTGTGGCGGCTGGTCATGGGGACCGTCCGCTCGCGGCTCACCGCGCACTCGCTGGCCGGGCTCCCGAACCCCCACGTCGACCCGGACCCGTTCCGCCGGCTCCTCGGCGACCAGGCGGGCCAGCTCGCCGCCTGGTACGACCACCTGGCCTCCCGCCTGGACCGCACCGACCACGGCGACGTCCCCATGCTCGCCCCGCCCGCCTTCCCCGACCTCCTCGAGCAACCCGGCGCCTCGGTGCGCGACCTCGCCTGCGCCCTGTGGGTCCACGAGC